>NZ_JSYC01000138.1:0-38128 GCF_054823965.1 Gordonia sp. GN26
AGCTTGCGGAGGGGCGTATCGAAGGGTCAGTCGAGCTCGGACACCACCGATGCGACGACGTCGCGCATCGAGTGGGTGTCGCGGTACACCGCGCGCTGCCGCTGATAGCTGGCGCCCTGCGCGATGATGCGCTCCACGCCGGCGAGTTCGTCGACGCAACCGAGGTCGCGCGCGATCGGCTGGAGGCGTTCGAGCAGCCGGTGCAGATCGTCGGTGACGAGTTCCTCCCGGCACTGCCCGTCGAGGATGACGATGGCGTCGAGGCCGTATCGCGCTGCGCGCCACTTGTTCTCCTGGACCAGCCAGGGCGCCATCGTCGGCAGGGTCTCCCCCGCCGAGAACCGACGGTCGAGATCGACGACGAGACAATGGATCAGCGCGACGATCGCGGAGAGCTCACCGAGGTTGGTCATGCCGTCGCAGACGCGGACCTCGATGGTGCCGAGATGCGGTGACGGGCGGATGTCCCAACGGATCTCGTTGAGGTGGTCGATGATGCCGGTGGTCTTCTGGTCGGCGACGAAGGCCTCGAACTGGTCCCAGGTCTCGAACTGGAAGGGCAGGCCTGCGGTCGGGAGCTGCTGGAACATCATCGCGCGGTTGCTGGCGTAGCCGGTGTCCTGGCCGGCCCACATCGGCGACGAGGAGGACAGCGCCAGCAGGTGCGGGTAGTAGTTCAGCAGCGAGTCGAGGATCGGGAGCACCTTGTCGCGGTGGCTGATCCCGACGTGGACGTGGACGCCCCAGATGAGCATCTGCCGACCCCACCACTGGGTGCGCTCGATCAGTTCGGCGTAGCGGTGACCTTCGGTCAGCAGCTGCGTCGAGTATTCGGCGAAGGGATGCGTGCCGGCGCCGTAGAGGTCGACGCCGAGTTCCTCGGTGAGCACACGGACCACGCCGAGCGTGTCGGTGAGGTCCGCGATGGCCTCACCGGTGGTCCGGCAGATGCCGGTCACCAGTTCGACGGTGTTGCGGAGCAACTCTTGGTGGATCTTCCCCAGGCGTTCGGGGTGGTGCTCCTCGACCGAGGCGAAGAGCGCTGCCGCCGAGTTCGACAGATCGCCGGTGACCTTGTCGGTCAGCGCGAATTCCCATTCGACCCCGAGGGTGGGGGTCGGCGATCCGTCGAACTCGATCGGTGACATGGACGGCCGCGATCGCTGCCGGACCGCGGGGCCTAGCTCTTCTCTTCGATGACGCCGCAGGCGATCCGGGAGCCGGCGTCACCGGTCTTCAGGGTGTCTTCCTTCGGTCCGCCCGGGTACTTGTCGGCCGGGATGTTGCCGAAGTTGTCGGCCTTCTCGTGGATCATGATGGCCTTGCCGAAGATCTGCTCCAGCTTCACCGCGTCGGTGGTGGTGACCGTACGACCGGTGTGGTCCTCGAGGATGTTGATCGAGACCAGGTCACCGCTCGACGGGTGGCTGGTGTTGCCGTCGACCTGCAGGTGTCCGCCGGCCGAGGTGAAGGCCTGTGCGCCACCGGAACCGGCGTCGCAGGTGCCGTTCTCGTGGATGTGCATGCCGTGGAAGCCGGCGGGGAGGTCACCGTCGGTGACGCGCACGCTGACCGTGACCGGACCATCGCTCTCGGACTCCGCCGAGAAGGTGGCCTCGCCGACGACATTGCCATCGGTGTCCTTGATCTCGGCGACCGCGATCTGACCGCTGGGCTCGCCGTCGACGTCGTCGGCAGCGCCCGGGGGCAGCGGCTTGTCGGAGACCACCGGCGGCGTCGTGCCGGGGACATCCGTGGGGTTCTGGTCGGGGCTGCAACCGGCCAGGGCCAGCCCGATCAGGCCCGCGGAAGCCAGCGCGGCGAGCGCGCGCGACGCGGTGATGTTCGAACGTCCGGACATGTCACTCCTTGATCACTGTCACCGGGGCTGCGCCCGGTTCGGGGCGGTTCACTGGGCGTCGGCCCAACGGTGCGCGACGACTACACCGCGCGCGGTTGAAGTTGTGTGATTGCTATGACGATAGTCCGGCCGCGTGCGTCACGATCCACTGACCGCGGTCACCACGATCACCGGGACCCCGCCCTTGCACCGGGTGAACGAGCTGGGGCGTTCCTCGACAGAGACCGTGCCGCCCAATGCCTCCGCGAGTTCGTCGGCCTGGGCCTTGTCTGAGTCCGAGTCGTAGAAGATCGTGTTCTCGCTGAAGCCGCCGGCGGTGTAGTTGCCGGGCTGGGCCATCGTGTAGCCCTTCTCCTTCAGCAGGTCACTGACGTCCGAGGCGAGTCCGGACACCTGGCCGGCGTTGATCACGCACACCCGCTTCGTCGTCGACGCCGCCGAGGTCGACGACGACGTGGTGGAGGCGGGTGTCGGGGTGGCGGTCGCGGTGGTCTCGGTGGCCTGGGGTTCGCTTCCCGACGTCGCCGCGGAATGCCAGCCGAGCCCGATGAAGACGACGGCCACTGCGAAGAGCATCATCGCCCCCGCGCGCAGCGGCAGGCGATTGGGCTCACGGTCTGCATTCATCACCGACGACCTTAACGCACCTCGGGTGGCTGACCGGGGTCAGCGTCTCAGGTGATCTCGAAGCCGAGACGGCGCGCGGCGCGGGCCTTCTGGCGCGACGCACGGAGACGGCGGAGTCGCTTCACGAGCATGGGATCCGCTGCCAGCGCCTCCGGACGGTCGACCAGCGCGTTGAGTACCTGGTAGTACCGGGTCGCCGACAGACCGAACAGTTCCTTGATGGCTTCTTCCTTGGCGCCGGCGTACTTCCACCACTGCCGCTCGAAGGCCAGGATGTCGTGTTCCCTGCGCGTCAAGCCGTCTGCGCCGACCTCGTGCGGGTCGAGCTGGGCTCCGTTGTCGGGGGTGGGTTGATCGCCGTCGTTCTGGCTACGCGCGGTTGCGCCGTCCATCTCACTCCCTCACCGATAAAACCTGATGACACTCACACCGCCGCTGATGTGCCGGACCGTTTGTTCGAATCCGAATCGGACAACCGGGACACGACGACGAATCACAACAGTGTGGTTCGGAGACAATCTAACCACGGTCACGCCGTCCGATCGCGCTGTGACTCGCCACGACGCACAGTCGGTCGGAACTGTGTGTGAGCAGTCGCTGTTAGCCTCACCTCACCACGTTCGCGTCGATCCGGGGGAATCGGATGTTCTCAGTGCTCACACGCGGTCTCATCGCTCTGTCCGGTGGGGTCGGGATGACGGCCCTGGCACTCGCCGCGTCGGCGGTGCTCGCCGCCCCGACGATGGCCGAACCGGGCAGAACGAGCACCCGTGTGGTGGTGATCGTCCCCGGACAGCAGCTCTACGCCGACGAGGGCCAGAACGAGGAGACCTTCCGCCCGCTCGCGGATGCGATCCGGGCCGCCGGACACCGTGTCGTGTACGCGCACGCCGGCGGAAAGAACGTGGCCGACGACGCCCGTCTGATCAAGGATGTCGTCGATCCACTCGTCGCGGACGCCGCGTCGATCGACATCGTCGCGCACAGCGCGGGTGGTCTCGGCGCGCGCCACTATCTGAAGTTCCTCGGTGGCGCAGCCCTGGTCGGCGAGTACGTGGCGATCGGCACGGCCCAGTACGGCTCGCCCGGTGGATGCTCGCAACCGCGCGACGCCGGCTACGACACCTGCATGTACTCCGACGCGATCAAGCGGCTCAACCAAGGCCCAGACGCCCCCGGGCCGACCCGCTACTCGGTGGTCCAGAGTGACGGCGAGTGGACCGACGGCCGGCTCGACGGCACCGCACAATGCCGCGCCTACTCACCGGTTCCGCTGGCCAACACCGGTTTCGACCATGCCATCGAGATGCGTGACCCGACGATCGTCTCGCGGGTCGTCACGTCCCTGCGCGGCGGCTGTGCCGGTCAGGTCGTCACCGACCCCGTCGACGGTTTCGACTGGCAGTCGACCCTCTTCCCGGGCATCCCCGGTCCGGCGGGCGATGCCGTCCGCGACGCCGTACCCGGAGTCGTTCCGGCGCCCTGAGCAGCGATAGGGTGATCGACTATGGCGATTCTCCCGATCTGCATCGTGGGCGAGCCGGTGCTGCACCAGCCCACCTCCCCGGTCCCACTCGACGCGGACGGCCGTCCGTCACAAGAGGTCATCACCCT
The DNA here is from genome assembly GCF_054823965.1 of Gordonia sp. GN26. Lineage (NCBI taxonomy): Bacteria > Bacillati > Actinomycetota > Actinomycetes > Mycobacteriales > Gordoniaceae > Gordonia > Gordonia sp. GN26. The sequence goes on from NZ_JSYC01000138.1 coordinate 4,103, forward strand.
CCTCGACGACATGTTCGACACCATGGACGCCGCGCACGGCGTCGGTCTGGCCGCGAACCAGGTCGGGGTCGGGTCCCGCATGTTCGTCTACGACTGCCCCGACGGCGACCGCATGGCGACCCGCCGCCGCGGCGAGGTGATCAACCCGGTCCTCGAGACCTCCGAGATCCCCGAGACCATGCCCGATCCCGACGACAACGACGAGGGTTGCCTGTCGGTGCCGGGTGAGCAGTTCCCCACCGGCCGCGCCGACTGGGCGCGCGTCACCGGCGTGGACCGCACCGGTGCCGAGGTCGTCATCGAGGGCAACGGCTTCTTCGCCCGGATGTTGCAGCACGAGGTCGGCCACCTCGACGGGTTCCTCTACGTCGACGTTCTCGTCGGCCGGAACGCGCGTGCCGCGAAGAAGGCCATCAAGCGCAACAAGTGGGGAGTCCCCGGACTGACCTGGCTGCCGGGCGCCGTCGCCGACCCGTTCGGGCACGACGACGAAGACGACGACTGACCGCCACTGATCAGGTCACACCGGACGACAGTGTCCCAACCGCACACGACGAAGTCGGGCGCCGTGATCGGCGACCGCGTCGTCGTGCGCTACCTGCTCGGTGAGGCGACTCCTGCCGACTGGCGCGGCAATCCCGATGCGGCGCAGTCGGATGTCACCGGCATCCTGCTCGACGACACCGACCCGCTCCGCCTCGAACGCGACGGCGAGGTGGTCTCGATCCCGGCCGCCGCCATCACCTCGGTGAAGCTGCTCTCGGCGACGCCGGTGCGTAACAAGGAGATCCGCGCCCTGGAGGGCGTCGCGGCCCGATCCTGGCCGGGCGTCGAGACCGCGTGGATCGCCGGGTGGTTCGTCCGCGCCGGGCACGGGTTCACCCGCCGCGCGAACTCCGCCATCCCACTGGACATGTCGGCCCACCCGGATGCGACGACGCTCGCCCGCATCACTCAGTGGTATGCCGACCGAGACCTTCCGCCCCTACTCGCACTTCCCGAGCGCCTGCTGAAGGCCGCCACCGTCGGAGGCACCGAGGACATCGAGGTGCAGATGCTCACCTCCGCCGTGGCGCCCCTGACCGAACGGTTGACCGAATCCCGTTCCGACGCTGTTCATCTCGCTGACCAGCCGGACACCGATTGGCTGGCTGCCTACACCGGGCACCGCGCCGGCGACGACACCGACCTCGACCACGCCGACGCTGTGCGGCAGGTGGTGACCGCAGGCGACGGGCCGCCGGTCTTCGCCACGATCCCCGACACCGGGTCGTCGGCGGCCGTCGCGATCGGTCGCGGCGTGGTCACCGAGTCCCCGGACGGTCGACGATGGCTCGGCCTGTCGGCGTTGTGGACCGATCCGGAACGACGCCGGACCGGGTTGTCCTCGCAGGTTCTCGCCGAATTGGTTGCGTGGGGTGCCGAACACGGCGCCGATCGCGCCTACCTGCAGGTCGAGACCACCAACCGCCTCGCCGGCGCCTGGTACCGGCGGCTCGGCTTCGGTCTGCACCACAGCTACCGCTACGTCACGCTCGACACCCCCTCCGCCGCCGCACCCCGGGAACTCTGATGCCAAGCCGTTCACGCTCCATGCCGACCGTCGCCCAACGCCGTCGGCAGGCCGCGATCACCGCCGTGGCATTCGTGGTCATCGCGCTGGTGTTCGCGATCACCTGGTTCATCAACAGCGGCGGTGACTCCGGAGCCGACGAATCCTTCAGTGCCGTCTCGTCGAAGAGTTCGACGGTCCGGACATCAGCCGCCAAGACCACCACGGCCAAGTCGACCGCGAAGTCGACCACCCGCAAGACGACCTCCAAGATCACGGCCCCGAAGTCGAACAGGACGCGGACGTCTACGGCGAAGACGCCGGCGCCGGCGGCGGTACCTGTGCACGTCACGCGCACGCTTGCCCTCATCGACGCCGGCAAGTGGCCGGAGGCCGCCCGCGCACCGGGGACGAAGGGCGGGATCACCTTCCGTAACAACGAGCGTCGTCTGCCGGTCACCGATGCCGGCGGACGCCGGGTCGCCTACCGGGAATGGGACGTCAACCCCAAGGAGCCCGGTCGCAGTCGCGACGCCGAGCGGATCGTCACCGGAAGCGACGGAACCGCCTGGTACACAGCCGATCACTACCGATCGTTCATCCTGATTCGAGGACCGTCATGACCGCGCACGACGATTCCGGCACTCACTTCCGCCGCTTCCTCGACGCCGCCGGTCACCACGGCCCGGCCGTCGGACTCACGGTGTCCGCGGACCTGCCCGACCTCGGCCCCGACACCCGCTTGCGCACCATCAGCGGTACGGCGGCGACCACCACCGGCACGATGTACTCCACCTTCGCGCGCGTCTGGGATTTCCCGGATCACTTCGGCCGCAACCGAGATGCCTTCGACGACTGCATGCGCGACCTCGACGCCCCCGATGCCGACGGACGCACACCGGCGGCCATCGTCACCCACATCACGCAGGCTCACCGCCTGCTCGACGAGGACGACGCGACCTTCACCTGGTTCGCCGACTCGATCGGTTTCTACCGCGATCACTATCGCGATGTCGGACGGACCTTCGTACTGATCCTGTCGACGTCGGCATCGCGCGCCTCGGCTGTCCGAGCGCGCTGGGACGGCGCCGGTGTACCGGTCACCGACCTCGACAACTTCGGGGAGCGCTGAATGCGGTTCGCCACGTGGAACGTCAACTCCATCCGCGCACGCTCCGAAGCGGTGGTCGAGTGGATGGACAACGCCGACATCGACGTCCTCGCCATGCAGGAGACGAAGTGTCACGACGACGCCTTCCCGCTGATGAGCTTCCTCGCGTCCGGTTATGACGTCGCGCATGTCGGGCAGGGCGCCTACAACGGTGTGGCGATCGCGTCGCGGGTCGGACTCGACGCCGTCGAGATCGCCTTCGACGGGGTGCCCACCTATCCGGTCGACAACCAGCCGATTCGGGAAGCCCGCGCGATCTCCGCGGTGTGCGCGGGCATCCGGGTCTGGAGCCTGTATGTGCCCAACGGTCGGACACCCGAGGACCCGCACTACGAGTACAAGCTCCGCTGGCTCGATGCCCTCGCCGACCACATCGCGTTACGTCTGGCCCACGACCCGGCCGCGGAGATGATGCTGGCCGGCGACTGGAACGTCGCGCAGACCGACGACGACGTCTGGGACCGCGAGTACTTCGACGGTCGAACCCATGTCACGCCACCGGAACGTGCCGCGGTGCAGCGCTTCTTGGACGGCGGCCTGGTCGACTCCGCGCTCCCCTATGCCCCGGGGTACACCTTCTGGGACTACACGCAGCTGCGGTTCCCCCGCAACGAGGGGATGCGCATCGACTACGCGTTCTGCTCACCCGCGCTCGACACCCGCGTTCTGGGCGCGCACATCGACCGCGAGGCACGGAAACGCAAGGGCGCCAGCGATCATGCCCCGGTTGTGTTCGAGCTGGGTTGATTTCGCACCCCCAACGCTCCCCGATCACGAAAGCGCGACACCCCATCGCTGCCTGATCACGAAAGCGCGACCCCCATCGCTCCCCGATCCCGAAAGCGCGACACCCCATCGCTGCCTGAGGTGCGAGGAGCGCAAGCGACGAGCCACGAAGGCCTGGTGAGATCACCTCGCGAGCCCTTCGTGGCTCGCTCCGCTCGCACCTCAGGGAACGGGTTCGCGGCTCGCTCCGCTCGCACCTCAGGGAACGGAGTTCGCTTGTCGCGCAGACGAACGATCAAGCGAAGGACTTGCCCGGAATCCAGTAGGCCTGGGCTTTGACCGACCTCTTGGGGATTCCGTACTCGTTCTTCAACGACGCAGCCACGGCGCGAGTGCTCACCGAATCCAGTGCGACCCAACCGAAGTGGTCCGCAGCGGAGAACGCCGAGGACCGCACCGCGTCGACGACCGCGGCTCCGTCACGCTCGCGCGCGACCCAGTGGACGGTGTCCTGTGCACGGGCCCGCAGGGGCAGCGATCTGTCGCTCTCGTGCTGATACTCGAGCCAGATGGTCGCCGGCGTCGACGGGTTGTCAGACGCCTCGATGGCATCGAGTAACGAGTTGATCGCCGGGAGCGAGGCGGGGTCGCCGGCGATGATCCACCCACGGACCTCGTCGCCGGGCATCGCGAACTTGGAACCAATGACGGTGGCGGTGACCGAGTCCCCGACCTGCGCATGCTGCGCCCAGCGGGCAGCGATTCCGTCGTGGATCGCGAACTCGATACCGAAGGTGTCGGCAGCGGGATCGGCATCAACCAGGGTATACCCGCGCTGATGAAGTCTCCCTGAGTCGTCGAACCACATCCGAATCCACATCGTCGGATGCAGCGCCCGCTTCGACAGGAGACCGCCACCGGTGAACGTCAGGCGCACATAGTGATCGGTGACGACCTCGGTGCCGGTCACGGTCAGCTCGAAGTCGTCACCACCGAGCAGCTTGAGGACAGCGCCCTGCCATCCCCGGCCCTTCGCCGCGACCTGACTCACTTCTGTCCGATGATCTCGAATGCCCCGTCCTCGACCATCTGGCGGGTCTCGAGACGACGGATCTTGCCAGAGGTGGTGCGCGGAACCGAGTCGGGCGCCACGAAGATCACGTCGGCAGGCATGATCCCACACGCCGACGCCACCTCCGAATTGACCTCGGCACGAGCCTTTTCCGGGTCCGAACCCTTGTACTCGGCGAGGATCACCAGGCCCGGGCGCGACGAGCCCTCACCGCGGGCCATCGCGACCACCCCGCCCCGGCGCACGCCCGCGACCTCCGCGGCGGCACGCTCGATCTCGATCGGGAAGAGGTTGCGGCCGGCCACGATGATGACCTCTTTGGCCCGTCCACAGATGACCAGGCGGTCATCGATCAGGTAACCGAGGTCACCTGTGGAGAACCATTCCCCCGCACCGAGATCGGCGCCGCCGAGATAGCCGCGCATCATCGAGGCGCCACGGATCTCCACGTGGCCCACGGAACGACCGTCGATGGTGGGAACGTCCACATTCGGTTCGACGATGCGAACCTGCATACCGCCCAGGGGCTTTCCGAGGATCGCGTAGCGGCGTCGGATGGGCTCGCCGCCACCGGGCGGGGTCACGGTGACCTCGTCGTAATGGGCGCCCTCGCCGACCGCGGGCATCGTGACGGCACAGGCGGATTCGGCCATTCCGTAGGCGGGAGCCGCGGCCGAGCGCTCGAAACCGAACGGTGCGGTGGCCTCCAGGAACTTGTCGAAGGCGTCGGCGTCGATGGGCTCGCCGCCGCTGATCGCGACGCGGAGGTTCGACAGGTCGATGTCGCGCAGGAGTTTTCCGTACCGTCCGAGGATGTCGTAGGCGAAGTTCGGAGCGGCGGTGACGGTGGCCTTCGTCTCGGTCAGCCACTGCATCCACTTGAATGGTGCGGCCGCGAAGGCGGTGTTCGGCACGACGTAGGCGGAGATGCCCGTCGTCATACCGGCGAGGAGGAACATCAGGCCCATGTCGTGGTAGAGCGGCAGCCAGGTGAAGCCGGTGTCGCGAGTGCGGTGCAGGCCGAGGCGGCTGACCAGTTCGATCGCGTTGGAGTAGACCGCTGACGCCGTGAGCACCGCGGTTTTCGGATCACCGGTCGACCCGGCGGTCCCCTGTAGAACGGCGACGGTGTTGGTGTTCACGTTGCGGGCGACGAAGCCGGTGGTGTCGGCGGCGACTCCGTACTCGGCGACTCGAGCGATACGGAGCTGCCCGTCGACCTTGGCGAGCAGATCGAGCTGGGAGCCGCCGCCCAGGACGGTGCCGACGCCGATCGAGACGAATCGCGTGTAGGTGGTCTCCGCCCAGCGGCTCTCGTCGGCGCCGCGGATGGGTCCGGGCAGGATGCTCACCGGGACGCCGGCGAGCCACGCGCCCTGGATCGCGGCGATGAGGTCGATCGTGGGATCGCCGATGAGACCGACGGCGAGCGGCTCGTGCAGGTCACTGTCGGCGAGGAGTTGCACCGCGATCTGTTCGGCGCGTGCGTGGACCTCGCGCCAGGGCGCGGTCACCCATTCGCCGGATTCGGAGTCGAGCACGGACAGCGTGGTGTCCCCGGCCAGCATCGCCTCGCGGACGGTCGCCGCGAGGGTGTTGGTCGACCCTGTTTCCTCCAGGACCACGCTGCTCTGCGACATGTTCGTTCCCCGTTCTCTCCGACCCCAGGAGTCGGCCGTCGTGTTCGTGTGGATGCGTCCGGTCCGCTCGTAGATCACGGGTCGCGGCGACCGGACTCAGCTCGCAGCCCTTGGGTAGGTTAGCCTAATCTTCGTGGTGCGCAAGAGCCGGCCGCGGTCGAAGTGTGGCGTGATCCAGATCATCTGGCCAGACGACATCAACTAACTTAGGCTTACCTAAGTTCGAACGCCGATGCAGGCGTTTCGTCCAGCAAGTAGTTAGTATAACCTACCCTAAATTGGGTATTTTGCTCGAGTAAACGACGTTCCCGACCGCGAGAGGCAATCGGCTGATGGCCACGAATTCTGAGATGACTGACCCCATCGAGGACCTCGTCAGCCCCGCCGCCGTCCGAGCCCAGGTCGCCGGCGCGCTCGGCGTCACGCCGGAATCCCTCGACCCCGCCGGCGACCTCATCGCCCAGGGCCTCGACTCCCTGCGCATGATGCGACTCGCCGGGACCTGGCGCAAACGCGGCATCGACATCGACTTCGCCCGCCTCGCCGCCCAACCCACCCTCGACGCCTGGATCGAGATGATCACCGCCGACGCGTCGTCTCCGTCGACCCCGGAAGCCGTCTCCCCGCAGAGCGACGCGCCTGTGTTGCCGGACATCCGCGGCGAGATCGCTGCCGCGCTCGGGGTCACACCCGAGTCCCTCGACCCCGCCGGCGACCTCATCGCCCAGGGCCTCGACTCCCTGCGCATGATGCGACTCGCCGGGACCTGGCGCAAACGCGGCATCGACATCGACTTCGCCCGCCTCGCCGCCCAACCCACCCTCGACGCCTGGACCGCCCTCCTCGGCGGATCGTCGACTCCCGCGGAGACGCGCATATCGCCGGAAATCGTCGATCCCGGTTCACCTTTCCCTCTGGCTCCGATGCAGCACGCCTACTGGATCGGGCGATCCGACAGCCATGCGTTCGGCAATGTGGCCGCGCATCTCTACATCGAGTTCGACGGCCATGACCTCGATCCCGACCGCTTCACCACCGCCATGGGTGAGCTGCTCCAACGACATCCGATGCTGCGGATCCGCGTACTCCCCGACGGCACCCAGGTCGTCGGGCCGTCGCACCCGGAGGCGATCGCCGTCCACGACCTGCGCACCCATACGCCCGACATGGTCGAGGCGATCCTCGCCGAAAAACGTACCCACGGAACACATCGCACACTCCCGGTCGAAGAGGGTGCGGTCATCCGCGCCGAACTGAGCCTGCTGCCCGACGGGTCCACCCGGGTGCATCTCGACGTCGACATGATCGCGGCCGACGCCATGAGCTATCGCGTCCTCGTCGACGACTTCGCTCGCCTCTACCGCGGGGAGACACTGCCCGAACTGGGTGTCACCTTCGCGACGATCACTGCCGACCGGACCTCCCGCGAGATCCGCGACGAGGACCTCGCCTGGTGGCGCGAGCGCATCCCGCACCTCCCCGGACCGCCGGAACTCCCGCTCGACGATCGCGCCCTCCGCGGCGAGGTCGAACCCCGCAGCGTCCGCCTGCACCATTCCGTCTCGGCCTCCGAATGGAAGCGCCTCGAGGACCACGCCCATCGTCGAGGGGTGACCCCCGCCGCCACGGTGGCGGCGGCCTTCGCCGAAGCGGTCGGCACCCATGCGGCGAATTCTCGCTTCCTGCTGACTGTTCCGCTGTTCGATCGCCCCCAGATCCACGCCGACGTCGAGCGCGTGGTCGGCGACTTCACGTCATCGATCCTCGTCGACGTCGATCTGAGCCACTCGGCGACCCTGGCCGAGCGCGCACGCCAGATGCGGTCGGCGATGCACGACGCCGCCGCCCACGGATCGATGAGCGGTCTCGACGTCCTCCGCGAACTCGGCCGCGCCCGAGGCGAATCCGTCGTCTCCCCGGTCGTGTTCACCAGCGCGCTCGGACTCGGCGACCTGTTCTCGCCGCAGGCCACCGACGTCCTCGGCGACCCCGCCTGGATCGTCTCGCAGGGCCCGCAGGTGCTGCTCGACGCCCAGGTCACCGAGATCGCCGGCGGTCTCCTCCTCAACTGGGACGTCCGGGTGTCCGACCTCGACGAGACCACCGCCCGCGCGATGTTCGACTACTACATCCGACTCCTCGGACTACTCGTCGACGGCGAATGGGATGTCCCGGCGCCCGACCCGGTCGACGATGATGTTCGTGCACAGCGGCTTTCGGTAGAAGTACCGCTGCCCGACACCGACACCTTCGACGACACCCTCCACGGCACCGTCTTCGCTCGCGCGGCCCAGCGGTCGGCGACCCCGGCGGTCATCACCGACACTCGCACCTGGTCGCACGGCGAGCTCACCGACGAGGCCCTGCGCGTGGCGGGCGCACTCACGGCTGCGGGTGTCCGCGCCGGCGACACCGTCGTCGTCAACCTGCCCAAGGGCGGCGACCAGATCGTCGCCGCGCTCGCCGTCCTCGCCGTCGGCGCCGCCTACGTACCGATCTCGCCGACACAGCCCGCGACCCGTCGGGATCGCATCGTCTCCATCGCCGGGCCGCGCGCCGTGCTCACCGCCGACGCCGACGCCTGGGCGGGGTCCGACGGCCCCGCCGTCATCGACCTCGAGAAAGCACGCACCGCGGCACCGGTGGCCCCGGTGAAGGTCGCCGGCGAGGAGTTGGCCTACATCCTGTTCACCTCCGGATCGACGGGGCTACCCAAGGGCGTTCAGGTTCCTCATCGCGCCGCGGTGGCCACCATCACCGACCTCGTCGACCGCTACTCGATCGACGCCCGGGACCGCAGCCTGCAGGTCTCCTCGCTCGAGTTCGACCTCTCGGTCTTCGACATCTTCGGACTCCTCGCCGTCGGCGGCGCCGTCGTCGTACCCGGTGACGACGAGCGCACCAAGGTCGACGACTGGGTGCGTCTCCTCACCGAACACTCGGTCTCCGTGCTCAACTGCGTGCCGTCGGTCCTCGGGATGATCCTCGACATCGGTTCGCTGCCGGCCTCGGTGCGGATGATCATCATGGGCGGCGACAGGGTCGACGTCTCGCTGCTCGAACGGGTTGCCGCACAACTGCCCGACTGCCGCGTCGCCGGCCTGGGCGGTACCACCGAGACCGCCATCCACTCCACCATCTGCGAGGCGGACGACGTCCCGGCCGGAATGGCGTTCGTGCCCTACGGTGTCCCGCTGCGCGGCGTCCGCTGCCGGGTCGTCGACGAGACCGGCCGCGATCGCCCCGACCTCGTACCCGGCGAGCTGTGGATCGGTGGCGCCGGTGTCGCCGACGGTTACCGCGGCGATCCCGAACGCACGGCCGATCGCTTTGTCCACCACGACGGCGAGAAGTGGTATCGCACCGGAGATCTCGCCCGGTACCTGCCCGGCGGGTTCCTCGACTTCCTCGGCCGCGCCGACCACATGGTCAAGGTCCGCGGCTACCGCGTCGAGCTCGGCGAGGTCGAGGCCGGACTTCTCGCCCTGGCCGAGGTCGCCTCGGCGGTCGCCTGGTCCGACGGCCGAGATCTTCATGCCGCCGTCGTCGCCGGAACCGATGCCGATGCCGATGCCGATGAGAACACGATCCGCGCAGGTCTCTCCGATTCCCTTCCGCCGCACATGGTCCCGCGGTCGATCGCCGTCCTCGACGCACTCCCGCTGACCGCGAACGGCAAATACGACCGCACGGCCCTCGCGGCACTCGTCGACACCGCCGAGGGCGGTCGGCAGGTCGTGGAACCGCGCTCCCCGCTAGAGGAGGCGCTCGTCGTGATCTTCTCCGAGGTCCTGCCCGTCCGGCCGATCGGCGTCACCGAGGACTTCATCTCCCTCGGCGGCGACTCGGTGCAGGCCACCCGACTCGTAGCCCTGTCCCGCACCTGGCTCGACGCACCGCTCCTGTCGGTGGCCGACATCTTCGGCCACCGGACGATCTCGGGCCTCGCCGAGCGGCTCACCGCCCTCGACGGACCCCGGGTTGCGCGCGTCGCCGAGATCCTCCTCGACGTCGTGGCCCTCTCCGATGAACAGGTGGATGCCGAACTCGCCGGCACCTGACGCAACCGGCCCGGCCGCATCTCCAGACACCCCGACAGCAAAGGCATCATGACCACTTCACCGGCACCCACGTACGACCTGCACTCGGTCGATCTCGACGACGTGTCGCACGCCGTCACGGTCCACGGGTGGCTGACCCATCCCAAGGCCAAGTTCTGGGACATGCTGGAGAGCTCCGTCGCCGACGTGGAGAAGATGATCCGGGACACCGCAGCGGCGACCGCCGGCACGCCCTACGGCATGCGTCTGGGTTACCACGACGGCCGGCCGCAGTTCCTGTTCGAACTGTACGACCCGCAGACCAGCGAACTCGCCGACCCCGCAAGCGGTTACGTCCACGCCGAGGGTGACATCGGGATGCACCTCCTCGTGGCCCACTCCGAGCAGGCGCTGCCCGGTTTCACCGGCGCGGTGATGCTGCACATCATGCGGACCGCGATCCTCGAGGTCGGTGCCGCGCGGGTGGTCGTCGAACCCGATGTCCGCAACACCGCGGTCCACCGTCTCAACGCGAGCGTGGGCTTCCGGGTCGACGGCGACTACCCGGTCGGCAACAAGACGGCGCACCTGAGTTACTGCGCCCGAGACGACTTCCTCCGCGTCACCGCCGACGGCACCAGTGTCGGCGCCGTCGAGGTGACGGATCTGGGAGCGTAACTCCGTTGACCATCGAACAGATCCGCCCGACACGGACCGCGCAGCAGTCCACCGAGTCGTATCGGCAGGTGTATCACCGCCGGATCGCGCGGAAGATCCTCGCCGAGTTCTCCCACGAACGCGCTCTGAGCCCGGCCGAGACCGGCCCGGGTCGCTACGTGGTCGGTTCCGCCGACGGCCGCACGGAGTACCACTTCCGCGCCGAGGTCCTGTCTCTGGAGAACTGGGCGATCGAGGAGTCCTCGTTGCGCCGTGTGCGCGACGGGAAGGAACTGCCCGTCGACGCCGTCGCGCTGGTCGTCGACCTCGCCCCGATACTCGGCATCGGTCCACAGGCGTTGCCGGAGTACCTCGAGGAGTTCATCAACACCCTCGCGATCAGCGCCGACCGGCCTGACGAACGACGCATCACGGCAACCGATCTCGCGCATGCGGACTTCCAGACCGTCGAAAGGACGATGACCGAGGGTCACCCGTGCATCGTGGCGAACGCCGGGCGCCTCGGCTTCAGCGCCGACGACATCGAGCGTTACGCACCGGAGGTCGGCAACCACTTCCGGCTCGTCTGGGTCGCCGCCCGCCGCGAGGACTGCGACGTGGCGACGGTGAGCGGCGTCGACTACGACACCATGCTCGTCGACGAACTCGGCACCGAGACCCTGGCGGAGTTCGATGCCGTCCTCCGCGAAACCGGTTGTGATCCCGACGATTACCGCTATCTCCCCGTTCATCCGTGGCAGTGGACGGAAAAGGTCCGGAAGCTCTACTCGGCCGATCTCGCCGATCGCCGCATCGTGCTCGTGGGCGAGAGTCCCGATCTCTACCAGGCGCAGCAGTCGATCCGCACGGTCTTCAACGCGACCACGCCCACCCGCCACTACGTGAAGGGCGCGCTATCGATCGTGAACATGGGCTTCACCCGGGGCATGTCGGCGGATTACATGCGCACCACCCCGCTGATCAACAACTGGGTCCGCGGGCTCGTCGCCGACGACCCGTACCTGGCCGCCATCGGGTTCGAGATGATCTTCGAGGTCGCGGCCATCGGCTACCGCAGCCCCACCTTCACCCCGATCACCCAGCCGGGTTCGGAGTACCGCAAGATCCTGGCGGCGTTGTGGCGTCAGAGCCCCGTCGCGCTGGTGCGTGGCGGCGAGCAGCTCTCCACCATGGCCGCTCTTCTGCACCTCGACCATCACGGCGACCCGCTCGTCGGTGCGTTCATCGCACGATCGGGGATTCCGGCCGCCGAATGGGTCCGGCGCTACCTGCGGACGTATCTCCACCCGATCGCCTACCTGCTCTACCGGTACGAACTGAAGTTCTCCCCCCATGGCGAGAACCTGATCCTCGTCCTCGACAACGGTGTCCCGGTCCGCGCGATCCTCAAGGACATCGGTGAAGAGGTGTCGGTCTTCGGTGAGCCGGAGGGTTTCCCGGAGAGTTGTGCCCGCGTCCTCACCACCGAACCCGACGAGATCCGCAACCTCGGGGTCCTCTCGGACATCTTCGACGACTACCTGCGGCCGCTGGCGGAGGTCCTCCACACCCACCGTCTCGTGACCGACGAGGAGTTCTGGGACCTGGTGGCCGAGAGTCTGCGTGAGTTCGTCGCGGCCCACCCCGATCTCGACGACCAGTTCGCCAGATGGGATCTGTTCGCACCGGAATTCGGCGCGGTACACATGAACGGTCTGCAGCTGCGGAACAACAAGCGCATGGTCGACATCGAGGACTCCTACGCCTCGCTCATCGACGCCGGGCACATGCTCGTCAATCCCGTCGCCGATCGGGGACGACGATGACCGTCACGACCTCCGAAACGCCCGGCCCCGAGATCCTGCGCGATGCGCACGGCATCCCGCACGTGCTGGCCGCCACGGCGACCGACGCACTGTACGGACAGGGCCGCGCCTGCGGACAGGACCGCCGCTGGCAGATCGAGTTCATGCGTCTGCGCGCCGAGGGGCGTACCGCCGAGGTGTTCGGCGACTCCTGCGTCGAGTGGGACACCTTCGCGCGGCGCGCCCGACTCGACGCGGTCGCCGAGCAGATGTACCACGCGTCGTCGGCCCGCAGCCGCAGCCTGCTGCGCGCCTATGCCGACGGTGTGAACAGCACTCTGCCCGACACCGGAACCGCGTCTTCTGCACCGGAACTCGAGGCCCTCCAGCACCAGCCTGCGCCGTGGCGGCCGTGGACGCCGATCTCGGTCTTCATCATGCACCACGTGCTGTTCGGCCGGTTCACGACGAAACTGTTCCGGTTGCACGCCTGTCGGACCACGGGACCGGATGCGCTGCGGTTCTGGGCATTCGAGGGCAGCGAGAGCGATCCGACCGTGCCGCCGATGCCGGACGAGCAGTTCCTGCAGGAGATCCTCGACCTCACCCGGCCCACTCCGGCCGCCGATTCCCCCGTCGGCGAGACCGTCGACCTGGGCGACCCGATGTCGGGCAGCAACGCGTGGGGGGTGTCCGCCGCCCGCAGCGCCACCGGCTCCCCGATCGTGGCCGGTGATCCCCACCGGTTCCTCGAACTGCCCGGCATCTACGAGCAGTTCCACCTCGCCTCGACCGATCCGGCACAACCCTTCGACGTCGTGGGCTTCGCCTTCGCCGGTGTCCCCGGCGTCCCGCACTTCGCGCAGGGCCCCGAGATCGCCTGGGGCATCACGAATGCGATGGCCGACTACCAGGACCTCTACGTCGAGCGATTGACCCGTGACGAGGACGGGACGCTACTCGTCGAGGTGCCCGGCGGGCGCCGTGTCCCGGCGGCCGTCCACACCGAGCACATCGGCGTCCGCGACTCCGAACCCGTTGCGGTCGAGGTGATCACCACCCACAACGGCGCCGTCGTGTTCGGCGGCCCGGACGAGCCGTTCACGATCAGCCTCCGGTCGCCGCTGCTCTCCGAGGACGTCACCTTCGACGCCCCACTCGACCTGCTGTTCGCCCGCACGATCGACGACGTCGAAGCCGCACTGTCGACGTGGGTCGAACCGGTCAACCGCGCCGTCGTCGCACACCGTGACGGAACCACGGTGACCCACGTGGCCGGCCGCGTTCCCGTCCGCGCTCCCGAGAACTACTGGCTCCCCGTTCCCGGCTGGGACGAGCGATACCAGTGGCAGGGTCACGACACCGGTTCGCTCGGCGACCCGGGCTTCGACGCGACGGTCGCCGACGGCGGCGTGAGCGTGACCGCAAACCAGCGGATCTCGGGAACACCCGCGCTGCAACCGATCACGACCGAGTGCGTCGAGGCGTTCCGGGCCGACCGGATCACCGCCCGCCTCGATGCCCTCGACACTGTCGACCCCGAGGACTGTGCGGACATCCACCGCGACGTCGTCCTCGAGCAGGCCGCGGTGGTGCAGCAACTCCTGACCCGCGTCGTGGGCAACACCCCGGCCGCCGAGGACATCCGGCTGCGCATCCTCGCCTGGGACCGCACCATGTCCGCCGACAGCTCCGACGCATATCTCTTCGCGGAGTTCCGCAGCCAGCTCGTGCTCGGTGTCGCGCGCACCGATACCCTGGCGCCGCTGCGCGGTCCGCACGGCTTCCCCGCCGTGTTCCAGCCGTGGTTCGTACCGGAACCCCGCCTCGCGAGCGCAATCACCACGGTCATCGCCAACTGCGCGCTGATCGGCATCGACATCGACGAGGTCGCAGTCGGTGCGCTCGATGCCGTCGTCACCCGCACCGAGACGATCGGGCACGTTCCGAACTGGGGCGCCGTGCATGTGCTCGCCCCGATCCACGGGTTCGATCTCGTCGGTGCGTCGCCCCGCCATCCGGACCTGTTCGCAAGGCTGCGACCCACCCCGCTGCCCCTCGCCGGGGATTCGGAGTGCGTCTTCGCCAACGCATCCGCCGTCGGCACCCATGTCTGCATCACCGGCTCCGCGGCCCGCTACGTCTGGGATCTCGCCGATCCTCACGCAAGCCGCTGGGTGGTTCCGCTCGGCGCCTCCGGCGACCCGGCCTCCGAACACTTCCAGGACCAGGCCTCGCTGTGGGCCGACGGCCGGCTGATCCCCGTCACCCGCGATTGGGAAGCCCTGCGCGCACCGGACGCCGGAGCCACCCGACAGGCCACTTCGACTACCACTCCGACGAAGGGGGAACCGTGCCCACGCTGACCGAAGCGCGACTCACACTGCTGCGCCGGCGGATCGCGGAATCCGGCGCGGCGCTGTCCGGGACTGCCGCCGAGTCCAGTACCGAATCGGGCACCGAGGCCCCGGCTTCGTTCGGGGAGTTCGGCATCGCCGAGCGCCGGATGTGGAAGATCTACGAGCTCGACCCAGAATCGGTCTCGCACAACATCGGTCTCGTACTCGAGTTCGGTGGCGACCGCACCGTCGATTCCGTCGTCGCCGCAGCCGAACTCCTCGTCGAGCGTTTCGAGGTGCTGCGCTCGGTCGTCGAGGTCGACGACCACGGCGTACCCCGCCGCACCCGGGTGGCACGCGAAGGGCATTGGGATGCAGGGCGTTCGGTCTGGACCTGGGGCGCCGATGACGTCGGGGGCGAGTCGGCCGACATCGACACGGTCGCCACGCGGATGACTCGCATCCCGTTCGACCTGCACGTCGACGCGCCGTTGCGCCTGCGGGTGTCGGCGCGCGACGGGCAGGTGACCATGATCCTGGTCGTCCACCACCTCGCCGTCGACGACACCTCCTGGCCGTCGCTGCTGGGCACGCTCGTGTCCGGAGAGTGGGTCGCCGACGCCGACGCCGAATCCCGGCCCCCGACCCCGGATGCCGCCACCGCAACCGAGGCCGCGGATTCCGCAGTGCGACATGCGCTGTCGACGTGGGCGGCCGAAGACGTGCGGTACCCGCTCTCGGGCGAACTGCCCACCGAGAGCGCCGCCGAGAGCTGGCTGTCCCCCATGGACGACCGTGCGGGTATCAAGGTGACCGCTCCGGTCGACGGAGAGTCGCTCACCGCATTCGACCGGGTCGCCCAGACCGTCGGCGCAACCCCGAATGCGCTTCTCATCGGGGTGTGTTCGCTGGCCGCCTACGCACTGACCGGTTCACCCGATCATGTGCTCGTCGTCCCGGCCGACAACCGACGACGACCACAGTCACCGCAGCACATCGGATACTGCGGCAACATCATCCCGATGCGGTTCCGCGTCGACCCGACCGCGACCGTCGAGCAGGCCCTGCGCGACGCGGGCACGGTGATCTACCGGGCGATGGAACATGCCGGCACCGACTTCGGTCCGATCCTGACCGCACTCCGTCAGCAGGGCGGACGGTTCCCGATCATGGAGATCATGGCCTCGGTGCGGCCCGCTCCGCTGCGCGGCATCGCCCGACCCGACGACGCACCGGTCACCTGCCGTTCGGTCTTCAACGGGATCGCCAACTACCCGTTGTCGATCGCCTTCGAGGCCGACGACCACTCCACCCACGTGGAGGTCGACCACCAGCCGGGGATCGTTCCCGATCACGTCGCCGCGCGCGCCACCGGGGTGTTGACCGCACTCGTCGATCTCATCCCGTCCGCGCTGGGGACGACGGTCGCCGAACTCCTCGCCGAGCTCGACAGGCGGGTCCCGTGACCGACCAACACCCGCACGGCTCCGCACACCACCACACGACCACCGCACGTCCAGGGGGTAACTCAGTGACCGAAGACCGCGACTCTGCATGGGGTGCGTCCCGTTTTGCGCGGCCGGGTACGGGCTGGGCGGAGATCGGTCGCGGTCTGGCCGAGGCCGCGGAGTCGGTCACCGATCACCACCACGGAGCACCTCTGCCGGCCGGGGATCCGGTGTCGGTGCTCGCGGCGGTCACCGGCTCGCTGGGCGCGCCCGGGATCCCCGAATCCGGGATCGGCGAGTCCGAGGCCCTGTCGCGGATGGCGCGCCTGGTCGCCGAGTTCGGACTCGACCTCACCCATCCGCTGACCGCGGCTCATCTTCAGCCGGCACCCCTGTCGGTTGCGGTTGCCGCCGATGCACTGGCGAGCGCCACCAACGCCTCCCTGGACACGTATGACTCGGGTCCCGCGACCCTCGCCCTGGAGACCTGGACCGTTCAGTCCCTGGCCCGCATGGCCGGGTTCGGCCCACGGGCCGGCGGCGTCTTCAGTCCCGGCGGTTCCATCTCGAACCTGTTGGCGCTCATGATCGCCCGCGATCACACCGCGGCCCGGCGGGGCGTCGACGTCCGCCAGGACGGCGTCGGTGCACTGCGCCGACCGGTGGTGTTCTGTTCGCGAGTCGCCCACTTCTCGGTGCATCGCGCCTGTGCCGCACTGGGGCTCGGCGAGTCCGCGGTGATCCCCGTCGAGGTCGACGCACACCACCGGATGATCCCGGAGGCCCTCGAGAGCGCGATCCGCAAGGCCGGCGACGTGACCCCGCTCGCGATCGTCGCCACAGCTGGAACCACCGACTTCGGCACCGTCGACCCGCTGCCCGACATCGCCGACATCGCCGAACGTCACGAGATCTGGCTGCACGTGGACGCGGCCTACGGCTTCGGCACCCTGTTCTCCGACCGCCTGTCCGGGCTGCTGTCCGGCATCGACCGCGCCGACTCGGTGACCCTGGACCTGCACAAGGTCGGGTGGCAGCCCGCCGCGGCCAGCCTCATGCTGCTCTCCGACGCCGGTCGTTTCGTCTCGCTGAACCGCTCGGTGGCCTATCTGAACCCCGACGATGATGTCGAGGCCGGCTACAGCGGGTTGCTCGGGCAGACCCTGCAGACCACCCGCCGACCCGACGTCCTCAAGGTCGCCGCGACGCTGCTGGCGTACGGGCGTCGCGAACTCGGCGGGATGCTCGACCGGTGCAACGACCTCGCCGTGTACGCCGAACAGCGAGTCGCCACCGAGCTACAGCTCGAGCTGATCGCACCGGTCACGTTGACCACCATCGTCTTCCGCTACCGCTGCGCCGACCTCGACGCCGTCAACGGTGAACTGCGCCGCCGCCTCATCACCGACCGCAAGGCGCTCATCGGGCGCACCCAGGTGCGGGTACCCGGTGAGGACGAACCCCGGACCTGCCTGAAGCTGACCCTGCTGAACCCCGAGACCGCCGAGAGCGACATCGACGAGCTGTTCGACGAACTACTCCGTCTCGCAATCGAAGTGGAATCCGAGAGCACCTCGGTCTCGAGCGACCAGGCACACAGTGAAGAAATGGTGAGGGTGTCGGAATGACCCGTGTAGAGAACGTGGATGTCCTGGCGATCGGCTGCGGTCCGTTCAACCTGGGGCTCGCCGCGCTGGCATCGACCGTCGACGACCTCGACGTCCTCGTCGTGGACTCCCGCGACGAGTTCCGCTGGCATCCGGGCCTCATGTTCGACGAGGCCCGGTTGCAGGTCGGGTTCCTGTCCGACCTGGTGACCCTGGTCGACCCGACGCATCCGATGTCGTTCCTGAACTACATGGCCGACACCGACCGGATGTACCGGTTCCTGGTGCGGGAGAACTTCTATCCCACCCGCATCGAGTACGAGGCGTACCTGCACTGGTGCATCGACCGGCTCGACACCCTGCGCTGGGGCGCCACCGTCACCGAGGTCACCTGGGATGACGACGCCGACGCCTTCGCCGTCACGATCCTCTCCGGCGGCGCAACCTCGACCGTGATCGCGCGCCACGTCGTCGTCGGCGTCGGTACCGAACCGTTCGTGCCCGGGTCGTTGTCGTCGGACTCCCCGGCGGTCATCCACAGTTCCGACTACCTGTACCACCAGGACAAGGCCCATGCCGCGGACACGGTGACCGTCATCGGATCGGGACAGTCGGGCGCCGAGATCGTCATCGACCTGCTCGAGGCCAATCTCCGCGGCGGACCGTCTGTGCGATGGTGGACCCGCACACCGTGGTTCGCCCCGCTCGACTTCACCAAGATGTCGCTCGAGATGACCACCCCGGCGTACATGGACTACTTCCAGAGTCTGCCGGAGGAGGCCCGCGATCGGATTCGCCCGCAGCACTGGCAGTTCCACAAGGGCGTCTCCAGCGACACCCTCGAGCGTGTGCACGAGCTGATGTACCAGCGTCAGCTGCGTGAGAAGCTCAATCCGGTCCAGTTGCGCATCTCCACCGAGGTCGACGCCATCGACACCCTTGCCGACGGCGAGCTCAGGGTCCGCGGACGCCACCTCGACACCGGCACCCAGCTTGCTCACACCACCGACATGGTCATCGCCTGCACCGGTTACCAGCCCCGGCCCACACCGTTCCTGGACCCCATCGAGTCACGGCTGCACCGTGACTCGCGCGGCCGGCTCGTCATCGGACCCGCCCACCAGGTGGAAGCCGAACCCGCACTGGCCAACCGATTGTTCGTCGCGAACGCCGAGGAGCACGCCGTCGGCGTCTCGGCCCCCAACCTCGACATCGGCGCGGTCCGCAACGCCCGAATCCTCAACGCCGTCACGGGCCGCGAGGTGTACCGCCTCCCGAAGGACACCGCGTTCACCGCCTTCGGCGCCGACGACCTCGACGACGTCGTCACCTAGACGCGAACGCTCGCTGTCGCCGCAGATGTCGCGCTTCGTGTCGCGCACCGATACGAAGCGCGACATCTGCGCCGACCGAGGTCACCGAATACAAAACGTGTTGCGTATCAGTTCGTCGCGGCTGCGAAGCTCGGCTTGAGCAGGTCCAGCACGTACGGCACCGAATTCGGCGTCGGCGCGTTGAGGCCGGTGATCTGCGACTGGGTCATGAAGGTCACGGCACCGTTCTTGACCGCCTTCAGATTCTTGTAACCCGGGAGCTTCTTGAGGGTCTCGGCCTGTTCCGGCGTCGCGGTGGCGACGACCAGCACGTCGGCGTCGAGCATCGGGATGTTCTCGGTGCTCAGCCCGAACCGGGGATTGCGGGTGCGCTGGTACTCGGCGACGAGCTTCGGCGCCATCTGCATCTTCAGCTCGGTGAACAACTTTGCCGCACCGTCGTTCGGGTCACCGAGGACCGACAGCTGGTCGTTGCCGTACATGAAGGCCAGCGCGTAGGTCTTGCCGGCGAGCTTCGGGAACTCCTTGCCGACGGCGTCGACCTTCGCGTTGGTGTCGTCGATGATCTCGGTCGCCTCGTCGGGCTGGTGCAGCACGGTGCCCATGACGGTGACCATGTCCTGCCAGGGGTCGATCTCCTGGCCGCTGATCGCGTTGACCGTCGGCGCGAGCTTGGATATCTGCTCGAATTCCGGGCTGTCGGAAGCGAATCCGGGAGCGAAGATCAGGTCCGGGTCGAGTTTGGCGATCGTCGTCGCGTCATCGCCCTTGGTGGGGTCGATGAACGTCGAGTCGGCGAGCTTCTGGCCGTACCAGGGCTGCAGTTCGCCGGTGGCCGACTTCGAGTAGTCGTAGTAACCGACCGGGGTCACACCGAACGACAGCGCCACGTCGGTCCACTGGTCACCGAGGGTGACGATGCGCTTCGGCGTCTCCGGGATCGTCACCGAGCGCCCGTCGGGCAGATTCAGCTGCACCGAACCACCGGTCGACTCATCCGAACTCGAGCATCCGGCAAGGAGGCCGGCGGACATCAGCGCGCCCGCGAGGAGCGCGCCCAGACGAAGTCGTGTTTTCACGTCAGTTCTCCAGAACGGTCGGGTGTCAGAGCGAGCAGGGCAGCAGGACGAAGCTGGCGATGAGGCAGACGCTGCTGTTCGACAGCTTCCACTTGTCGCCGCTCCACACCCAGGTCATCGCACGGTTCTGGCTGCCCCGGCCGACGACGCTGATCTGCAGGGGGGCAGTCATCTTGGTGCCGCTGACCTGCACCGGGCCGACCATCTGGTAGCTGAGTCCGACGTTGCCGTAGGTGGTGATCGCCTGGGCGACGGCGTCGAGCTGACGCAGGGCGCGTTCGCCGCCCTGGAGTTCGGCGGCACGTGCGGCACGGTTGCCGCGCGAGTTCATGACCGTCTTCACCTTGGTGTTGAGCTGGCCGGGCGTGAGCGCGGTCGGGGCCGCGACAGCCTGCTGGGTCGGCGCGGCCGAGGTACCCGGCGTGGGAGCCGGTGCAGGTGCGGGTGCGGCGTCGGGCCCGGCGCCGACGATGCCGCCGCTCTCGGGCACGTTTTCGGTGGCCGCGGGTGCGGGCGCCACGGCCGGGGCGGGCTCACCGGGCGCGGCGGCCGGCGGCTGATTGGCGGCCGGACCCACCAGGCCCTGCTGCTGTTGCGGAGTCTGCGCGGAACCGAGGTTCACGACGGTCGGCTGCGCCGCGTTCGCCGAGTCGTTGCGGTCGCCGACCATCAGGCCGACCACACCGATAGTCACGATGATCGCCGAGATCACCGCCGCCACACCTGCCGATGCCAGCACGGTCGGGATGTTGATCCCACCCGAGCGCTTCTCCGGGCCCGCTTCCGGTTCGTGGGTCTCATCCACGTAGGCCGGGTCCTGGTAGCCGACATCGTTCTGCATGGTGTTCTCCGTGTTTTCTGCTGTGTCGTTCACTTGTGCCGTGGAACGCCTGGATGCGCATGTCCACGTGCTGATCGTTCCCCGGGGGGAAGGACTTCCTAGGCAAGCCTAAGCTCGCCTCGTCTTCATGCTGACGGTAGGGCCTCGGTGAGGACCTTGTCGAACGTCTCCACGAACTTCTGTGCGTACCCGGGAAGCGCCTGGGCGTCGGTGACGATGCCGAAGGTCGTCGTGTTGCCGAGGATCAGGACGGTCACCGAGAAGGAGTAGCCGGCCAGCGGCGACAGCGGCGTCAGGCTCACGATGGGTTTACCGAGGACCGACCGCACCCGGGAGAAGCCCGGGTTGATCCCGATGTGGATGTCCGGGTGCATGTGGCTCATCGAGGCGTTCACGATCGCCCGCTGCAGGCCCCAGAGCGGCGCCCGCGGCAGGTCGTCGGCCGCGGCGAGGTAGAGCTCCGGCCGACGCTCGGCGATGGTCGCCAGCTCGCTGCGCGCCCGGCCGATCTGCTGCGACAGGTCCGTTTCGTTGCCGGGCAGGTTGAGCAGTGCCACCGAGACCGCATTGCCGGTGTGCCGGAACTCCTGGTCGAGAGTCACCGGCAGGGTCACGCGGAGGACCTCGGCCTGCGGCGACGCGGGCGGGTCGATGCTGAGCGCGCGTCCGATGGCCCCGAGCACGAACTCGTGCACGCTGGAGTCGTTGGCCTTGGCGGCCTTGCGCAGGGCGCGGGTGGACGTACTGAAGAGTGCGTGTTCACGACGCCCCGACTTCGTCAGACTCGGCCAGGCGCGCTCCTTGCCGCCGCCGGCCGCATGTTGGTCGTTGAACGCCGACTTGGCCTCCCCCAGCTTCTCCGGGTCGATACCGCTGATGTGGAACCGCGGGCTGGTGGCGAAGCGCTCGAACTCGGCGAGGTCCTCGGGTTCACCGTCGGCGAGCAGCGCCGCGAAAGCCGCACCGGCGATGCCGTCGGAGATGCTGTGGTGCACGCGCAGCAGCACCCACTGACCGACCCCCTCGGCGCCGGCAGACGGGGTGAACAGCGTGATGTCCCAGAACGGGCGCGGCCGGGGCAGCGGCGTCTCGAGGAGCTCGGAGACGCGGCGCTGCAGATGCTCACGGTCGGTGAATCCGAGTTCCGAGACGTGTTCGCCGGCATCCCAGTTTTCGTCGGCGAGCACCACCTCGGGCTTCCGCCACCGGCCGTTCTTCACACCCAGCCGGAAGATCTCGAACAACCGTCCTCGATCCCGCACCCGGGCACGTACTTCGTCGAGGCCGAGAAGCGTTCCACCGGTGTCGAGTTGGAGGATCATCGACCAGTGCATGGGCCGACTGTCGGTGTCCATGTGCAGGTAGGTGTGGTCCGGTGGTGCGAGTTCGGTGACGCGCGCGTCGGCCGGAGTGGTGACTGGGCTGTTCATGGTGACCGCCTGGATGAGGGACGCTCAGGGCGCCTGGTTGAGAGAACGGGGGAAGAACTGCTGGTAACGCTCGGTATCGGGTTTCATGGCCGCCGCGACCAGTTCCCACAGCACCTCGTCGGTGCCGCCGCCGACGCGAGCGAGCTTCATGTCGCGCCACCAGCGTCCGATCGGCGTCTCGGTCTCGAGATAACCGATCCCGCCGAAGATGTGCAGGCACTCCGAGGCGACCTCCTCGCCGAGGTTCGCCGCGGTCGCCTTGAGCGCAGCGGCGGTGCGCAGGTTGATCTTTCCCCCGGCAGCGACGCCGTCGAGCGAGTAGCTCAGCACGTCGACGCGGGCCTGCAGATCCGCGAGCCGCAGACGAAGCGCCTGATGGTCGTAGAGCTTCTTACCGAATTGCGTGCGTTCCATCATGCGGGCGAGCGTCACGCCGAGCATCACCTCGCACGCGGCCGCGATCTGCGCGGCGACCGAATAGCGTTCGTGCGCAAGCCCCCAGCTGATGACCGCCAGCCCCGTTCCCGGCCGGGCGATCAGCGCCTCCTCGGGAATCCAGGTATCGATGGTGACCGGCGCGGTGTCGAGCGGTCCGGCGCCCAGCTTCTCGTACGGCGCACCGACGTCGACCTTGTCGATCGGCACGGCGGCCAGCGCGACGTTGCCGCCGGTGTCGGGGCCGTCCTCGACGCCGCGGCACACGACGAACATGTGGTCCGCGATCGGCGAGAGCGAGACGAACTTCTTGGCGCCGACGACCCGATAGCCGCCGTCCTCGGCAAAGATCCGTGTCTCCGAGTTCTGTA
Source organism: Gordonia sp. GN26 (assembly GCF_054823965.1). Taxonomy (NCBI): domain Bacteria; kingdom Bacillati; phylum Actinomycetota; class Actinomycetes; order Mycobacteriales; family Gordoniaceae; genus Gordonia; species Gordonia sp. GN26. Next base: position 27,650 of record NZ_JSYC01000138.1, read on the forward strand.
GATCCGAACCGCCCTGTTCCTCGGACGCACCGATGCACAGGACGGCGTCGGTGGCCATCGCCCGCTGCGCCAGGTCCTTCAAGAAGTCGTTCCGCCCGAAACGGCGGAGGATGGCGATGGCCGAATCATGCAGGCTGACACCGACGCCGATCGCGGCCGAGCCCAGCGAGCCGAGATGACGGCCGAGAGCGAAGTGGTCGTGGAGGTCGGTGAGCTTTCGGTCTTCCCACTTGCGGGCGAAAACCCCTGCCTCACCGAGGTGTTCGAGCAGCGGTCGCGGGAATCGGTGATCGCTCTCGGCCTGGGCCGTCCACGCGGCGACCTTCTCGTCGAACGCCTCGTCGAGCAATTCTGCGTACGTCTGCACTCCGGTGTCCACGCTCACCTCTCCCCCGACTCGTATCTCGTTCCGGCTCAGGCCGGCGTCCCGGCCTTCGCGCGGACGAGATCCTCGAGATCGCCGACCGTCTCGGACTCGAAGAGCTCGCGTTCGGATAGCTTCACACCCAGACGCTCTTCGATCGCGACGACGCCGATGGCGAACGCCACCGAGTCGAGGCCCAGGTCGTCGATCAGCCGCGAGTCGCGGGTGACCTCGCCGAGCGCGAGGTCGAGGTCCTCGGTGAGGATGCCGTGCAGCGCTTCGGTGATGTGGTCGGACATGTGATGACTCCTGGTGGGATCGGGTGGTACTTCGAACGTAACGGCCGGTCAGCGTGGGATGACGTACGGGGCGACGCTGCCCAGTTTCTCGCAGGTCTCCTCGAACTCGCGTTCCGGCGTCGACTGCGCGACGATGCCGGCGCCGGCCCGCAGCCACGCCTTGCCGCCGGACGAGAAGACGGTGCGCAGGGCGAGCGTCGCCTCGAGTTCACCCGACGACGACGCGACGAGGACCGCGCCGGAGTACGGCCCGCGCCGCCGGGACTCGAGGCGGTCGATGGCGTCGACGGCCGCGGTCTTGGGCACTCCGGACGCGGTGATCGACGGGAATACGACTTCGAGGGCACGCCAGGGTGATTCACCCTCGGCGAGGGTGCCCTTCACCGTCGAGGCCAGATGTTGGACGCTGCCGCGCTCCCGCACCTCCATGAACGTGCTGACCGCTGTCGTCTGGGCGGCCGAGATCGAGGCGATCTCGTCGTAGCAGGCGCGCACCGACATCGCATGTTCGGCGACTTCCTTGGCGTCGCCGAGGAGTTCGGCCCGGGCGGCGGCGTCGTGGTCTGCGGAGATCCCGAAAGCCCTTGTCCCGGCCAGGGGTTCGGTGACGACGGTGCGGTCGGCGTGCACCGCGACCACGAGTTCGGGGCTGAATCCGGCAGCCGAGAGGTCGCCGAGCGAGAGCAGATAGGAACGTGCCGGGGTGTTGTCCGCACGGCCGCGGGCATAGGTGGCGGGGATGTCGACCGCGAAGGGGATGTCCACCGCGCGGGAGAGGATGACCTTCTGGTAGCGACCGGCCGCGATCTCGGAGACGGCGGCGGCGACGCGGCCGCGGTAGTCCTCGGTGTCGACCCGCACGTCGACGGGCCGCGACGTCCCGGGATCGCCTGCGGTGGCGGCGATCTCGAGGAGGCGACGAGCTCGCTCCGGGTCGGCGGTGCCGGTGTCCACCCCATCCGCGTCGACGAAGGCCTCGAACTCGGGAACGATCAGGTGCGCGAGCACCGTGTCGTCGGGAACGCGTTCGAGGATGCCGTGGTACGGCGCGCAGAAGTCGAAACCGACCCACCCGTAGAGACGCCAATCGGCGACCGACAGCGACTCTGTCGCTGCGGCCAGAGCATCGGCCGGGTCACCGTGCCATGCGGTGGCCGTCCGGCGACCCTGGTCGTCGACGATGATCTCGCGGCGGGTGACGACGACACGCACGCGGACGCCCGCGGCGAAGGCCCATCGACGGTTGCGCTCGTAGACGACGTGGTCGCCGAACTCGCCGGAACCGGCCCAGGCCGCCGCGATCCGGGCGGCCACCGTCTCGGTGAGCGGTGTCGCCGGAGCGATCAGGCCGGCAGCCCCGTCGAGGCCGAGTTCCGCAGCATCGATCCTCGATGTCCGCGAGTCGGTCGTCAGCGACATGTCCTTGTCCTCCGGTCGTGGGCGGCAGCACCAGTGATCCTAGAGATATTAGGGCAGCCTAATCAAACAGACCGTCCAGGTGGGCGGCGTAGCGTACGAATCCACCACCCCGACCGGCCGGTAAGGTTACCCTACCCTGCCTGTGTTTGAATGGGACCCATGCCGACGCCTCAGGACCACGCGACCGACCTGCTCGACGGTTTCACCCCGTACGCCGACGCCCAGGCAGACCGCTACCGCGACGCCGGACTGTTCCGCGGACTCCCACTGTTCACCGGCTTCGACGCCAGTGTCGACCGCGCCCCCGACGCCCCGGCCGTCACCGATGCCTCCATCGACGGGCCGCAGACGCTCACCTACTCCGAACTGCGCGAGGCCTCGCTACGTCGCGCGGCCGGTTTCGTCGACGCCGGACTCCGCCCCGGAGAACGCGTCGTCCTCCAGCAGAACAACTCGCTCGAGTTCGTCGTGAATCTGCTCGGTCTGCTCCGCGCGGGCGTCGCGCCGGTCATGACCCTGCCCGCGCACCGGATCACCGAGATCGCCCACCTCGCCGCCGGCGCCGGGGCCGTCGCCTACATCGGCGAGGACGGTCGACGGGGCTTCGACTTCCGGGATCTCGCCACCGAGCTGCAGTCCCGCGTCCCGGCCGTCGCGCAGGTGTTCATCTCCGGCGATCCCGGCCCGTTCGCAGCGGCACCCGAGGCGGACCCCGCGTCGATCGATCTCCCGGTCCCGCCGAGCGCCGAACTCCCGGCCCTGTTCCTGGTCTCGGGCGGTACCACCGGTCTGCCCAAGCTGATCGCGCGCACGCATGACGACTACGACCTCAACGCACGACTGTCGGCCGAGGTCGCGGAATTGACCGCCGACGACACCTACCTCGTCGCATTGCCGGCGGCCCACAACTTCCCGCTGTGCTGCCCGGGCATCCTCGGCGTCCTCGGCGTCGGCGGCCACGTCGTCTTCACCGACAACCCGAGCCCCGACAACACCTTCGACCTCATCGAACGGCACCGCGTCACGGTGACCGCGCTGGTCCCCGCCCTCGCACAGCTGTGGTGCGCGGCGACCGAGTGGGAGCCCGCGGACATCAGTTCCCTGCGGCTTCTGCAGGTCGGCGGCGCCAAGCTCGCCCACCCGGACGCGGTCGCCCTCGACGAGGCACTCGGAAACGTGGTCCAACAGGTGTTCGGCATGGCCGAGGGCCTCATCTGCTACACCCGGCCCGACGAGCCGCGGGATCTCGTGCATGCGGTCCAGGGCTCGCCGATGTCGGAGTTCGACGAGGTGCGCGTCGTGGACGAGGAGGGCGCCGACGTCCCCGACGGCGAAGAAGGTGAACTGCTCGTTCGCGGCCCGTACACGATCCGCGGGTACTACCGGGCCGACGCGCACAACGAGAAGTCCTTCACCCCCGACGGCTTCTACCGGTCGGGCGACAAGGTGACCCGGCTGCCGTCGGGACACCTCTCGGTGACCGGTCGTATCAAGGACACCATCGTCCGGGCCGGTGAGAACGTGGCCGCCGACGACGTCGAGGAGAACCTGCTCGCACACTCCTCCGTGCGGCAGGTCGCGGTGGTCGGGCTGCCCGACGACGCGCTGGGCGAGAAGATCTGCGCCGCTGTCGTGCTCTCCCACGACCATCCGCCGGCCCAGCCGCTCGAGCTGGCCACGCTCCGCACGTTCCTCGCCGACCGCGGCCTCGCGTCGTTCAAGCTGCCCGACGTCGTCCGCGTCGTGCGGACCCTGCCCGTCACAGCCGTCGGCAAGATCGACAAGAAGGTTCTACGAGAGCAGCTGGTGTCCTCAGCGGGATGACCTCTACTCCCGGCGCCCTCGCTATGCTCTGACGCACAGATGGACGACTCCGGCCGTCCGCCGACCTGCGAGGAGATGAGTCGCCGTGGCCTTGACCGTGCGGCGTCTCGCCCAGAACACCGACCTGGGACTCACTCTCGTGGGTGGACACGAGGGCGCGGATCGGGTGATCGAATGGGCGCACGCGATCGAGCTCGCCGACCCCGCCCCATGGATCACCGGCGGCGAGCTGGTCATGACCACAGGTCTACCGATCGGCTCCTCGGACGCGCAGCAGTTCGAGTACGTCTCGCGCCTCGCGCAGGCGAGTGCGGCCGCACTCGCCGTCGACACCGGGACCACCTTCGATGCCGTCCCTGAAGGCATTCGCGCCGCCGGCGACGCACTGGGTCTCCCCATCCTTTCGGTGCCTCCCCCCACCCCGTTCATCGCGATCACCCGCGCGGTGATCGACGAGCTGACCGCCGACCAGGTACGGGCGGTGCAGCGGGTGGTGGACCAGCAGGACAAGCTCGCGCGCGCCATCCTGCGCGGCGGTATCCCCCAACTGATCTCGACGCTGGGTCGCGCACTCTCTTGCGCCGCAGTGCTCGTCGACTCCGCCGGCAGGGCGCTGTCGGTGCACGGAAAGGACGTCGCACGCCTGCTCGCGCACGCGCGAACCGTCGCGGGTTCCGCGCCACGCGGACCCGGACGCCGACAGCAGATGAGCAGCGCCTTCACCGACGAGCACGGGGCGTACCTGGTGCAGAGCGTGTCCGTCGCGCAGGAGTCCAACGGCTATCTCGCAGTGGGATCGGCGGTTGCGCTGCAGCCCGAGGAGCGCCTCCTCGTGGCCCACGCGGTCGCGCTGCTGTCGATCGAACTGGGCAAGCCGGCGAAGGTGGTCGATGCCGAGCAGCGGCTTCGTACGGCCGTCGCCCGAGCCCTCATCGACCTCGGCCCCGAACTCGACATCAGCCTGCTCCGGTACTTCGGCTTCGACGAGGACGCGCGCGTCGTCGCGGTCGCGCTGACCGACGTCGGTCCGTTGCTGCCCGCTCAGCGGGAGATCGCCGGATTGTTTGCGCGGCAATCCGTTCCGTACCTGATGACACCGCAGGAGAAAGTCCTGTTCGTCATCGTCGCCGCCGACCGCACGGTGGAGTGGGTCACCGAATTCGTCACGCAACTCGGCGCACAGCTCGGGCGGCCACTGCGCGCGGGACTGGGGGCATCCGCCGCGATCACCGATGCCTCAGACAGTCTCCGTCAGGCGACAGCTGCACTGCGACTCGGCCCGGCACAGACGCCGGTCGTCGACTTCTCGGACATGGGCACGTTCTCGATGTTGTTGAGCGGCCGCTCTCCCGACGAACTGTCGGCGATGTCGCGAATCCTCCTGGGACCGCTCGAGGACTACGACGCCACACACAGCTCGCCGTTGAATCTCGTCACCGCACTGCGCGCCTGGCTCCAGCACGACACGCACATCGAGAGCGCTGCAACAGAACTCGGTGTTCATCGGCACACCATGCGCAATCGGATGACCAAGGTCGGTCAGCTCCTGCGGCGCGACCTCGATTCGGCCGAGGTCCGGGCGGAACTGTGGATCGCGGTCAAGGCGCGTGAACTTCTCGACATCCTTCACAACGACTGACGCGCGAGAGCCTCGGGGCAGACGGCACGCAACCGGTCCGCCAATCGGTGACGCCGACCTCAGACGCGCGCTGCACCTCCGCGGAGGTAGACCGTCGTCGTGTGGGTGAAGAACTCCCGTGCCGCGCGGCCCTGTTCCTTGGAGCCGTACCCGCTCTTCTTCGCGCCGCCGAAGGGCACGTGCGGATCAGCCCCGGCCGATTCGGAGTTGACGTGCAGGATGCCGACGTCGATGTCGTCGACCGCCGCCAGGGCCCGCGTGAGGTCCTGGGTGAAAAGCGCTGCGGACAAACCGTATTCGCCGTCGTCGGCGACGCGGAAGGCCTCGTCGACCGAGCTCACCCGGACGACCGACAGAACCGGCCCGAACAGCTCGTCACGCCAGACGTCGAGATCCGGTGACGACAGCTCGAGGATGGTCGGCGACAGGAAGTAGCCGGACTCGGGCGCCGAGACGGGTGCGTGATCACCGCCGCTGAGCACGGTGGCCCCTTGCTCGATCGCACCGGCGATGCCGCTGCGGATGCTGTCGTGGGCCGACGCGGTGATCACGGGGCCCATCTCGGTCGACGCATCCAGAGGGTCACCCACCACCAGATCGGCGGCCGCCTTGCTCAGTGCAGCGAGCAGTTCGTCGGCCACGTCATCAGTGACGACGAGTCGTGATGTGGCCGTGCACTTCTGCCCGGTCGAGCGGAACGCCCCGAGCATGATCTGCTGCACCGCCAGGTCGAGATCCGCGTCGCCGAGCACGATCGCCGCGTTCTTCCCACCCATCTCGGCCTGCACCGGTACGCCGCGCGAGGCCGCGGCCGCCGCGATCCCCCGCCCGACTGCGGTCGAACCGGTGAAGGTGATCGCATCGATGCCTGGATGATTGACGATGCTGTTGCCGATCGCGCGGTCACCGACGGTCAGGTTCAGAACTCCCGCCGGCAGTCCGGCCTCGACCAGGGCCTGTGCCAGACGCACTGCAAGAAGTGGTACCGTGTCGGCCGGCTTCCACACCACCGTGTTGCCGTAGATGAGCGCGGGAGCGATCTTCCACGCCGGGATCGCGATCGGGAAGTTGAACGGCGTGATCACGCCGACCGTACCGATCGGCTTGCGCATCACCAGGATTCGTTCACCCTTGCGCGGCGAGGAGAACACCTCGCCCGCATCGCGATCACCCTCGGCGCCGTAATAGCGCAGGATCTGCGCCGCCCGCTGCACCTCGCCGATCCCCTCGGCCAGCGTCTTGCCCTCCTCACGAGTGAGTTCGGCACCCAACCGCTCCGCGTCGCGCTCGAGAATCCCGGCGGCCCTGATGAGTACTGCACCGCGTTCATGCGTGGTCATGTCCGACCAGACGGCGAAGCCGCGACGTGCCGCGTCGACGGCGGCGTCGACCTGTCGAGTACTCGCACGACGCCCCTCGGCGACGACGTCACCGGGGTAGGTGGGACTCGTGCTGACAAGCTGGGTGTCCTCACCCTCGACCCACTGGCCGTCGATGAGGTTGACCAAGCGGCGCACCTGCTCGAGGTGCGGGTCGCCGACGGTCGTCTCTACCACTGCAGTCATCGATGTCCTCACGGTCGTGGTCACCGCCGAACCGTACGCCCGAGAGGTACTACCGGGTCATCGCCGTGATGTACAAGTTGTGCTCATTAGATCGCCGAAATGGACATCGACCCACGCCTCATACGGGAGCGAGCGTCACGATCCCCGGGTGATGGTCGAGATAGTTCTTGGTGAACGAGCACACCGGCCGGAGCCGCGCGTTGCGTTCCCGGGCGAAGTGGATGACCGTCCGGGTCAGGCGGGTGGCGAGCCCGTGACCGCTGTATTCGTCATAGAGCACGGTGTGCAGGACGGTGATGGTGGTCTGACCGTCGACGGTCTCGGTCGAGTAGCCGAGCACCCCGACCAGATCTCCCGCGACCCAGAGTTCGAACCTCTCGCGGTCGGGGTTGTGAACCACCTGCGCGATCTGCTGCAGGATGGATCGAGCCGACTGCGGCGGCCGATGCCGGTTCTTGCGTAGCAACTACACGCCTCCTCACGTGATCACTGTGGCGGGTCACCGGCATGACGCCGCGGCTCGACGTAAGGACCCCTGTGACTAGGGTCACACCGTACCTTACGGATCCGTAACTGACGAGACCTCTCGGTGATCTTCCGTGCACGGCACCGGGTGTTGACCGCCGATGTAAGGTGGCAAACGCAACACAACTACACACGCGGGGGCTCTCACGATGACCGAGGGCTGAGATGGCGACGGGCGGTCGCCGACCGCTCGAACCTGTCCGGGTAATGCCGGCGTAGGGAGAACCATCATGGGCACACGTGTATCCACCACACCCACGACTTCAGGTCTGACGACCGGACCGATCGAGGGAAGCTCCAAGCACTACCTCACCGTCGACCACCTTCGCGTACCGCAGCGTCGAATCCTCCTCACCAACGGTGAACATCTCGACGTCTATGACACCTCCGGGCCGTACACCGATTCCGATGCGGTCATCGACGTGGAGCGCGGACTGCCGCCGACCCGCGACGCATGGCACCGTCCGGAACCCGTCGACGGAGCGAGCACCCAACTCGCCTGGGCGCAAGCAGGGATCATCACCGACGAGATGCGGTTCATCGCGGCGCGCGAGGGCGTCGACCCCGAGCTGGTCCGCTCCGAGGTGGCCATCGGGCGCGCGGTGATCCCGGCGAATCATCGTCACCCCGAGTCGGAGCCGATGATCATCGGCAAGAGATTCGCGGTGAAAGTCAATGCGAACATCGGGAATTCAGCGGTGCGCAGCTCGATCGCCGACGAGGTCGAGAAGATGGTGTGGGCCACCCGATGGGGCGCCGACACCATCATGGACCTGTCGACCGGCGCCGACATCCACACCACCCGCGAGTGGATCCTGCGCAACTCCCCCGTCCCCGTCGGTACCGTGCCGATCTACCAGGCCCTCGAGAAGGTGAATGGCGACCCGGTCGCCCTCACGTGGGAGATCTACCGCGACACCGTGATCGAGCAGGCCGAGCAGGGCGTCGACTACATGACGGTGCACGCCGGGGTACTGCTCCGCTACGTGCCGCTGACCGCCCGGCGGGTCACCGGCATCGTGTCGCGCGGCGGATCGATCATGGCCGCCTGGTGCCTGGCGCACCACCAGGAATCGTTCCTGTACACGCACTTCGACGAGCTGTGCGAGATCTTCCGCCGCTACGACATCACCTTCTCCCTCGGCGACGGACTGCGCCCGGGGTCGATCGCCGACGCCAACGACGAGGCCCAGTTCGCCGAACTGCGCACCCTCGGCGAACTCACCGCCATCGCCAAATCCCATGGTGTGCAGGTGATGATCGAGGGTCCGGGGCACATCCCGATGCACAAGATCGTCGAGAACGTACGTCTCGAGGAGGAACTCTGCGAAGAGGCTCCGTTCTACACGCTCGGCCCCCTCGCCACCGACATCGCACCCGCCTACGACCACATCACCTCAGCCATCGGTGCGGCGATGATCGCCCAGGCGGGCACGGCCATGCTCTGTTATGTAACACCCAAGGAGCACCTCGGGCTGCCCGATCGCGACGACGTCAAGGTCGGCGTGATCACCTACAAGATCGCGGCCCACTCGGCGGATCTCGCGAAAGGGCATCCCCGGGCACAGGAACGCGATGACGCTTTGAGCAAGGCGCGTTTCGAGTTCCGCTGGGTCGACCAGTTCAACCTCGCCCTCGACCCGGACACCGCCCGCGAGTACCACGACGAGACGCTGCCGGCCGAGCCCGCGAAGACCGCGCATTTCTGCTCGATGTGCGGCCCCAAGTTCTGCTCGATGCGGATCTCCGCCGATGTGCGCGCCTACGCCGAGGAGAACAACCTGGTGACCGCCGAGGACATCGACCGGAAGATCGCCGAGGGGATGGCGGCGAAGTCGGCCGAGTTCGCCGAGGCCGGCAACCGCGTGTACCTGCCGCTCGAGACCATCCCCGGAGGTTCTGCTTGACCGACGTCGAGTTGTTGCCCGTCGCAGCACCGGGAGAGACACCGGTCCGCGTGATGACCATCGCCGGATCGGATTCCGGCGGTGGCGCCGGCATCCAGGCCGACCTGCGCACCTTCGCGCTCCTCGGCCTGCACGGTTGTGTCGCGGTCACCGCGGTGACCGTGCAGAACTCGCTGGGCGTCAGCGGTTTCCAGGAGATCGCACCGGAGACCGTGGCCGCCCAGATCGCGACGGTCGCCGACGACATCGGTGTCGGCGCCGCCAAGACCGGCATGCTGGCGTCGGCACCGATCATCGATGCTGTCGTCGCACAGTGCTCGGCGAGCGGCATCGGTCGCGACGGTCCCTCCCCGCTGGTCGTCGACCCGGTGTGCGCATCGATGCACGGAAACCAGCTACTCGCCGACTCCGCCCTGGACACCCTGCGCGACAACCTCTTCCCGCTGGCCACGGTGGTGACACCGAACCTCGACGAGGTGCGGCTCATCACCGGGATCGATGTCGTCGACGCCGACTCGCAGCGCGACGCGGCGAAGGCGTTGTTCGATCTCGGACCTGCCTGGGCGCTTGTCAAAGGCGGACACCTACGGTCCTGCGACCACTCCCCCGACCTGCTCTACGACGGCGCCGAGTTCATCGAACTCAACCACGAGCGCATCGACACGACCCACGACCACGGCGCCGGCGACACGCTCGCCGCGGCGATCACCTGTGCCCTGGCACACGGTTATTCGGTTCCCGACGCGGTCTCCTTCGCAAAGAAGTGGGTCACCCGGGGCCTGGCCGCCGCCTACCCGTTGGGCGCCGGCCACGGCCCGGTGAACCCGCTGTGGCGGGTGAGCGGCGACCACTGACTCACCCCGCCTTCTGAGGCGTGAGCCCCTGCTGCCTGAGGTGCGAGGAGCGTAAGCGACGAGCCACGAAGGCCTGGTGAGCC
>NZ_JSYC01000138.1:38138-53627 GCF_054823965.1 Gordonia sp. GN26
CCGGGAGGGTAGGCGCAGACCTACTTCTCCCAGCCGATGTCCTCGACGGGACCGACGTAGAACTGCCCGGCGCCGTAATTGGCGAGGCCTTCCTTCACCGCGACCATGGACGGGCCGTTGAACAGCGGGAGGTTGGAGAACTGGGCGAAGGCCTCGCGTTCGATCCGGTTCCCAGCCGCGATCTGGGCCATCGGGTCGCCGATCCTCGACATCGCCCGAATCTGGGCGTCGAGTTCCGGGGATCCGGCGCCGGCAGGGTTGAATTGCGAGTCGCTGCACCAGACCTGACAGAAGTAGGCCATGCCGAACGGGTCGCTCGACGAGAAGCCCATCATGAACAGGTCGAATTCCTTGTTGACGACGACGGCCGAGAAGTCTGCCGAGGGACGCTGCTGCACAGTCAGCTCGATCCCGACCTTGCCCAGGATCGCCTGCAGTGCACGTGACAGGTTGAGCGTGGTCGCGTCGTCGCCGACGTTGGGCAACACCAGCGACAGCCGTTTGCCGTCCTTGCGGCGCACACCGTCGTCCCCCGTGCGCCACCCGGCGCCCTCCAGCAACTCGACGGCTCTGCCGGGGTCATAGGACACCACACCCGCCAGGTTGTCCTCGTACCCGGGCTGGAAGGGGTACAGCGACAACGACCCCGGGAGCTTCTCGGTGTAGTTGAGTCCCGTGAACCTGATGCGCGCGAGCGTGTCCCGGTCGATCGCGGCGAACACCGCCTGCCGGACGGTCCGGTCGGAGAGGATCGGCGCATCGAGGTTCAGGACGAGCAGCGCCTGCTGCGGTGACGCGGCGGTCCGGATGTCGATCCCGTTCATCGTGAGGACCCGCGCACGTGCATCTTTGGCCGCGACCCCGGTCGCGTCGATCTCACCGTTCTGGAAGGCGTTGAGCGCCGCCTGGGGCTCCATCTGCCGGAAGATCCGTCGGTCGAGTTTGCCGGGTTGTCCCCACCACTTGGGATTTCGTTCGAAGACGACGGTCCCGTTGTCGGCGTCGTACGAGGCGATCGTGAACGGCCCGGCGCCCCATTCGGGATGCGGCTTCCGGACATAACCCTCGTTGTAGACGTCGGGGGCTGCGGCCTTCGGATGGAGCACGACGTTGAACAGGCCCTCGGGCCAGGCGTAGACACCGTCGAAGCGGACGATGACCTCACGGTCGTCGGCACCGCGGGTGACCGAGGCGATCTGGCTGTACCCGTCGGTGGAACTGACGAGGTAGCGATCGTCGACGCCCCGGCTCGTGCGCCAGGTCTCGACGAAAGCGCGGTAGTCGATCGGTGTGCCGTCGTTGAAGAAGGCCTTCGGGTTGACGGTGTAGGTGACCACGGTGTCCCGGCCGACGGTCTCCGTACGGACGTCGGTGAGGTAGTCGGGATTGGGTGCGTACTGCCCGTCCGGTGAGAAGTAGGCGAGCACCGGATTGTACCAACGCCACAGGGCCAGGGTGTACGCGGTGCCGTCGGCATGGAAGGTGTTCCACTGCGGGGACACCTCGGTGAGGGCCGTTGTGAGGCTGCCGCCGTCCTCGAGGTTCTCCCGGGGCTGCGGATTGAGAGAAGCACCCTCCGTCGCGACTGCACCGGTGTCCAGCGCAGCACCGCAACCGGTCACACAGGCGACGGTCATCGCGACCGCCGCGATCAGCCTCACACAGCGCCTCACCGCTCCACCTCCAGGAAATGGCATGCGGCCCGGTGATCCGCCGTGTCACCCTCCGCGGCCGGGCGGAGTTCGGGGATCACCGTCCGGCAACGTGCACGGCGTTCCTCGTCGAGCTGCGCATGCAACGGACAACGGTTGGTGAAACTGCATCCGACGATCTCGTCTGTCGCGCTGGGTTGTTCACCGGTCAGGACGATGCGCTGTCGCTGCCGTTCGACGCGCGGGTTCGGAACGGGCACCGCCGACAAGAGTGCCCGGGTGTAGGGATGCGCGGGTTCGGCGAAGACCGCCTCGGTGGGTCCGGACTCCACGATCGAACCCAGATACATCACCGCGACGCGATCGGCCAGATGCCGGACCACGGAGAGATCGTGGGCGACAACCAGATACGCCACATCACCGTCAGCCTGCAGGCGACGGATCAGGTTGACGACGTCCGCCTGCACCGAGACGTCGAGGGCCGACAGCGGCTCGTCGAGGACGATCAGGTCGGGGTCGGTGGCGAGTGCTCGCGCGATCGCGAGACGTTGTCGCTGGCCGCCGGAGAAGGCGGCGGGGAAACGGTCGGCGTGAACGGGATCCAGTCCGACGCGCCGCATGAGGCCCGTGACCTTCTGTTCGGTCTCTGCCTTCGAGACCCCCAGCGCGCGAAGCGGTTCGGCGATGATGTCGAAGGCCGTGAACCGCGGGTCGAGCGCATCCGACGGATCCTGGAAGACGATCGACGTCTTCTGTCGCAGCGCGCGGGCCTCCCGTGACCTGACCGCCGCCGGGTCCACCCCGCCGATCCGGACGACGCCCTCGGGTTGCGCGAAGTCCATGATCTCCAGCAGCGTCGTCGACTTGCCGCTACCCGACTCCCCGACGAGGGCCATCGACTCGCCGCGCCGGATGTCGAAGCTGATCCCGTTGACCGCCCGCACCGAACCCACCCGGCGCTTGAGGAAACCGCTCGTCAGCGGGAAGACCTTGGTCATACCCACCACATCGAGAACGGTTGGCCGTTCCTGCCGGTCAACGGCTGCGATCGATGCCGCCGGCACGTCGGGCGGCGGGAACACCGGCTCGCCGCCGATCCGACCGTCGACGTCGATCTCCCCCATTCGGATACACGCAACCCGGTGGTCGCCGGTCACCTCCACCGGTTCCGGTTCGCTCCGGCGGCAGTCGTCGATCGCGACGGGACACCGTGGTGCGAACTGGCAGCGGTTCTGCACGTCGATGAGAACCGGAGGCGTTCCCGGGATGGGGATGAGCGCATCGGTCCGGCGGTCCACCCGCGGCACCGCTCCCACCAATCCGATCGTGTACGGCATCCGCGGCTCGCCGAACAGCGTGTCGACGTCGGCGGTCTCGACCGCCCGGCCGGCGTACATCACCACGACGTCGTCGGCCTGCCCGGCGACGACGCCGAGATCGTGCGTGATGAGCAGCATCGCGGCGCCGGTCTCGCGTCGGGCGGTGGCGAGCACGTCGAGGATCTGCGCCTGGATGGTCACGTCGAGCGCGGTGGTCGGTTCGTCGGCGATGATCACCGACGGGTCGTTGGCGATCGCGATCGCGATCATCACGCGTTGGCGCATCCCGCCGGACAACTCGTGCGGAAAGGCCCTGGCGCGTCGCTGCGGATCACCGATCCCGACCAGGTCGAGCAGTTCGACCGACCGCGACCAGGCCTGCTTGGCGGTGATGGACTGATGGGCCCGCAGCGCCTCGGAGATCTGCGCTCCCACGGTGAACACCGGGGTCAACGACGACAACGGATCCTGGAAGACCATGGCGATCTCCGAACCCCGGACCGCGGACATCTCCTTGTCCGACAACCCGATCAGTTCTCGGTTCCGTAGCGCGACCGATCCGCTGACGCGTGCGGTGTCCGGCAGCAGCCCCAGAACCGCCAGAGCCGACACCGATTTCCCCGACCCGGATTCACCGACGATGGCGGTGGTCCGGCCGGCCCGCAGGTCGACGTCGAGACCGCGGACGGCCTCCACCGTGCCTGCCTCGCTACCGAAGTCCACTCTGAGATCCCGGACCGTCAGCACCGCATCGGGATTCGTCATCGACGGGCACCTCCACGCGAGGTCGGGTCGAAGGCGTCGCGCAGGCCGTCGGCGATGAGCGCCATCGAGACCGTGAGGAGTGCCAGCGCGGCCGCGGGGAACCAGAACAGCCACGGCGACGCGGCCAGCGTCCCGGCACCCGCCTGCAGCAAGGAGCCGAGGGTGACGTCGGGGATCTTCACGCCGAACCCGAGGAACGACAGCCCGGTCTCGGCGAGCACCGTGGCCACGACGCCGAGGGCGAAGTTGACGACCAGCAACGAAGCAATGTTGGGCAGGATGTGCCGGAGGATGATCATGACCGGGGACACGCCCAGATACTGTGCGGCGGCGACGTAGTCGCGCTCGCGGACGGTCAGCGCCAGCGAATGGATCACGCGCGCCAACATCATCCAGCCGAACGCGATGAGCACGACGATCAGCCACCGCCAGTCACCGCCGGTGTTGTTGGAGACCAGGGCGAGGATGAGGAACGTCGGCACCACGAGGAGCAGGTAGACGACGCCCAGGACGACGCGCTGCACCCAGCCGCCGAAGTAGGCGGCGACGCCGCCGAGGAATGCCGCGATCGCGGTCGTCCCGATCGACACGACCAGGGCGATCGTCAGCGAGCGCTGGAGTCCGTGCACCACCTGCGCATACAGGTCGTTGCCGGCGTCGTTGGTGCCGAACCAATGGGCGCCTTCGGCCCCGTGGGTCGACGGCGGGAAACCGATCGCCAGGAAATCGGTGTCGGTGTAGGAGTAGGCGGTGAACAATCCGCCGAAGACGGCGAAGAGCACGAGCAGGACGAAGATAACCAGACCCAGCAGCGCGGACCGGTTGCGCGCGTATCGTTTCGCGAAGATCTCGACCCGGCCGCTACGTCGCCGGGCCAGTGGCGCCGAAGCGGTGTCCGATTCGTCGAGGACACCGCCGGTCTCACCCATGATCGGGGCGGTCGCGTCGAGGTGTCCGGACTGCGGCCCGCGCGGTTCCGGCGGGAGCATGGCCATCTCAGCTCACCCGCACTCTCGGGTCGAGGTAGACCACGGCGAGGTCGGCGAGGATCGCGCCGACCGCGGTGGCCAGGGCACCGAAGGCGGCGACGGCGACGACCCCGTGGATGTCGTTGGTGTTGATGGAGGTGACGAAGTACCTGCCCATCCCCTCCCATCCGAAGATGGTCTCGGTGAGGACTGCGCCGGTGAACACCGCGGGGATCGCGAAGGCGATGCCGACGGCCACCGGGATGATGGCCGTGCGCAACGCATGTCGTCGAACCGCCACGCCACGGGTGAGCCCCTTCGCGCGAGCCGTGCGGACGTAGTCGGCGTTGATGGTGTCGAGCACCATCGACCGCTGGAGGAGATGCAGTCCCGCGTACTGGATCACGACCAGGGTGATCGTCGGGAGGATGAGGTGCTGGACACGGTCCAGCAGCACCGGGAAGAAACCCTCGACCCCCACGCTCGACGCCCCGGAGACGTAGACGACGCTGTGGCCGAGCGACTGGTTGAGAGAGATGGCGGCGAGCACGATGCCCAGGCCGACAACGGGAACCGGCAGGTTGATCATCGCGATCGAGATGAACTGCCACGCACGGTCGGCGAGTTTGTACTGACGAAGCGCGGTGTAGACGCCCAGGGCGATACCGAGCAGGGTGGAGATGATGGTGGCGGCGGCGAGCAGCTGCACCGAGGAGACCAGCCGGAAACCGATCTCGCTGTTGACACTCTCACCGACCGGCGTCGACCCCCAATCCCAGTGCAGCACCACGCCGGTCAGCCAGTTCCACCAACGCTCGACCAGCGGGGTCTTGTCGTTGAGGTTGTGGGAGGACAGCGTGGCGTCGACGACGCTTTCCGGCAACGGGGGTCGGCGGACGGCGTAATTGGATCGGGGGTCGAGGAACCAGGTGGCCAGGAGATAGGTCAGATTGGTTGCCAGGAAGACGAGGACAGCCCAGGCCGCGATGCGTTTACACAGGTATCCGATCACCGCGGCTCCAGGTCGTCGTCAGGTCGGTGTGACGACCGTACCGTGACTCAGGCCGCTCCGCCGAGAGCCTTCGACTTCAGGTGCTCGAACTCTTCGGGCGTGATGGCACCGGAGTCCAGGAGAGCCTTCGCCTCGGTGATCTGCTGGGTCGGAGAGGTTCCCGCGACCGACTTGATGTACTCGTCGGAGGCCTGCTTGGCCTCGGTGTAGGCCTCGCGCTGACGCTCGGCCATGCCCTTGCCCTTGGCCAGGAGGTACACGATGGCGGTGAGGTACGGGAAGATGATCAGGAAGACCACCCAGACGGCCTTCTGCCAGCCCGACGCCTTCTTGTCACGGAACAGGTCGGTGATGATGTGCCACAGGACAATCAGGTACGCCACGAACGCGAAGATGACGATGGTGTACCAGATGAAATCCCAGAATGAGTCCCACATGAAGGTCTCCTCTTTCTAGAAGAAAAGGACCACTTCACAATGGTCCCCTGACGGATAGAAGCATGGCACAGCAATACCCTCGGTACTGCTCTGTCAGGCCAAAGTGGCCGTGAGGACTATTAGCACGACGTAGCGGCACACCCTTTGCCGCATATGAGAATGTGTCCCATAACCGGTTCCGGCTCGCAACAGAACCGGACGAACAGAGAGACGCAATGGAATCACATACGGCCGGCCACGAACTCGAATTGGGCTTGGACACCTTCGGTGACATCACCGCCGCCCCCGACGGCACCCCGCTCTCCGACGCGCAGACACTGCGCGATGTGCTCGACCAGGCAATCCTGGCCGATCAGGTCGGCGTCGACTTCCTCGGTGTCGGCGAACATCACCGCGCGGACTACTCCGTGTCCGCACCCGAGGTCGTCCTGGGCGCCGTCGCCGCACGCACGAGTCGGATGCGCCTCGGCTCGGCCGTGACCGTCCTGAGCTCCGACGACCCGATCCGTGTGTTCCAGCGGTTCTCGACCGTCGACGCGCTCTCCTCGGGCCGTGCCGAGGTGATCCTCGGCCGCGGCTCGTTCACCGAGTCGTTCCCTCTGTTCGGCTACGACCTCTCCGATTACGAAGAGCTGTTCACCGACAAACTCTCGCTCTTCGCCGAACTGCGTACCGGCAAACCCGTCACCTGGTCGGGTTCGACGCGCGGCCCGTTGCGGGCACAGCCGGTGTTCCCGCAACTGGAGAACCCTCCGTTGCCCACGTGGATCGCTGTGGGCGGCAGCCCCGAATCCGTGGTGCGCGCAGCGTCGTACGGACTCCCGCTGATGCTGGCCATCATCGGCGGCGATCCCCTCCGCTTCCGCCCCTACGTCGACCTCTACCACCGCGCCCTCACCGACCTGGAGAAGGACGCCCTGCCGGTCGGCGTCCACTGCCCGGGACACATCGCCGACACCGACGAGCAGGCACGCGAGGAGTTGTGGCCGCACTACCGGGGATACGTGGCACGGATCGGCCGCGAACGAGGGTGGCCACCGCCCAGCCGCTTCGACTTCGAGCGGTCCACCGGACCCGACGGTGCACTGTTCGTCGGGTCGCCGGAAACCGTCGCCCGCAAGATCGTCTCGACGGCGAAGGGCCTCGGCCTGAGTCGCTTCGACATGAAGTACTCCCACGGCACCCTGGGTCATGCCCCGTTGATGCGCAGCGTCGAGCTCTACGGCACGAAGGTCATCCCGCGGGTGCGGGAACTGCTCGCCGAGGGGTGAGCGGCCTCAGCGCCGGCTGAGCGTGAGCGCGAAATCCCCGGCGGGGTCGGTCCACACGGTGACCACCTGCAATCCGGCGGATTCGAGTTCGTCGCGCAGCGCGTCGGGCTCGAACTTCGTGCTGATCTCGGTGTGGATCTCGGTACCGGCGGGAAGCCGCCACGCCCGGCCCAGCACCTCGAAGTACGCGTCGATGTCCCGGCGGGCACGGAGCCACATCTCGATGCGGTGTTCGCCCGGGTTCCACCGCGCGATGTGTTCGAAGTCATCGGCGTACAGGCCGCGGGCGTCGAGCCCGGTTCGCAGGACCTCGATGAGGTTGCGGTTGAAATCGGCTGTCACACCGGCTTTGTCGTCATAGGCGGCGACGAGTCGGCCGGTGTCCTTGACGAGGTCGGTGCCGAGCAGGAAGAAGTCGCCGGGCGAGAGCGCTTTCGCCAGGCCCTGGTAGAACGCCTGCCGCGCGTCGGGATCGAAGTTCCCGATGGTGCCGCCGAGGAACACGGCGATGCGAGGACCGTCGGCGTCGGGCAGACGCAGATCGGGTTCGGTGAAGTCCGCCACCACCGGGACGACGTCGATGCCCGGGTAGTCGGCGGACAACACGTCGGCCGTGGTCGTGAGCATCTCGGTGCTGACGTCGACCGGCACGTAGGCGAATCGCTCGGTGTCGGGTGTCGCGGCGCTGAAGGCGTCGAGCAGCAGCCGGGTCTTGGTGGAGGTGCCCGAACCCAGTTCGACCATCACCTGTGCCTGTGTGGCCGCGGCGATCTCGGCCGAACGTGCGCGCAGGATCGCGGTCTCACGACGCGTCGGGTAGTACTCGGGCAGCCGGGTGATCTCGTCGAAGAGCTTGCTCCCGCGCTCGTCGTAGAGCCACTTGGTGGGCAGCGTCGGCGGGTCCTGCCACAACCCGGAAAGCGCGTCCGCGGCAAGAGTCATCGGGCGAGCCGCAGTCCCGAGAACACCCACCGCGACGCGGCGGGGAAGAAGTTGCGATAGGTGATCCGCTCGTGGCCGACCGGAGTCACCGCGCTCGCGCCGCGCAACACGTGCTGGTCGGACATGAACTTGCCGTTGTATTCGCCCACCGCCCCGTTCGCCGGGACGAATCCCGGGTAGGGCAGATACGCACTGGCCGTCCACTCCCAGACGTCACCGACCATCGCCGAACCGGCTCGACCCGGATGGCAGCGGTCGGGGTCGAGGAGCTGTCCACGCGCGTCGCCGAGTGTTCCCGCGGCGACCTCCCACTCGAATTCGGTGGGGAGGCGTGCGCCGGCCCAACGTGCGTAGGCGTCGGCCTCGTAGAACGACACGTGGGTCACCGGCTCATCGGGCACGACGGGCCGGCGTCCGGACAGCGTGAAGGTCGTCCACCCGCCGTCCTCTTCGCGCCAGTAACCCGGTGCACGCCAGTCTCTTTGGTTGACCGTGGCCCATCCGTCGGAGAGCCAGAATTCGTGACGTCGGTATCCGTCGTCGGCCATGAACTCCAGCCAGTCGGCGTTGGTGACGAGGCGGTCGGACACCGTGAAATCCTCGAGATACACGCGGTGCCGGGGCCCCTCGTTGTCGTAGGAGAATCCACTTCCGACAGCACCGATCTCGTGCACACCGCCGGTGAACTCGCGCCATCGGATCGGCGCGACCTCCCCGGGCACGTCCGGTTCACGGTCGACATAGACCGGACCGAATGCGTGCGTCGAGAACAGGTGCTTGATGTCCATGAGCAGCAGTTCCTGGTGCTGCTGTTCGTGATTGCAGCCGAGTTCGACCAGGCCGAGCGCGGCGTCGTCGAGTCGGCCGGACTCGAGGGCCGCGACCATCGCCGCGTCGACGTGTTCGCGATACCGCGTCACGTCGCGCACGCCCGGTCGGGTCACGAGGCCGCGATCGGGACGCGGGTGTCGTTCTCCCACGGTCTCGTAATAACTGTTGAACAGGTAGCGGAACGTCTCGTCGTAGACCGCGTAGTCCGGGTCCCGGCGGAGGATGAACTCCTCGAAGAACCAGGTGACATGCGCCCGATGCCATTTCGCGGGGCTCGCCTCGGTCATCGACTGCGGCGTCTGGTCCTCCGGCGAGAGCCGGTCGGCGAGAGCGTCTGTCTGCGACCGCACATCGAGGAAGCGGCGGACGATGTCGGAACCGTCCGCGGCCGCTCCCGGGGGCTCGGCATCCGGGGATGCCGCGT
The DNA here is from genome assembly GCF_054823965.1 of Gordonia sp. GN26. NCBI lineage: Bacteria > Bacillati > Actinomycetota > Actinomycetes > Mycobacteriales > Gordoniaceae > Gordonia > Gordonia sp. GN26. The sequence goes on from NZ_JSYC01000138.1 coordinate 47,760, forward strand.
CTGATCGCGAGTCGGGACGGACAGTGGGTTCGGTGATGCTCACTGGAAAGCCTCCCGTGGCAAACGAAAGAGTGTGCGGCGGCGTCTTCGGCGGATCTCCGCATCCATCGTCACGACGGTTTCCGTCGCTGTCAACGATGGTCAGCCTTGCATCCGACCCCCCGGACCAAGTAAGCGTCAACCGAGGGTTGACGCCCAGGGCTCGTCAACCTACGGTTGACGCATGGCGCAGAACTCCGTTCCCGTTCGTCTCGACGACCTGATCGCCGCGATCCGCAAAGTGCATGACGACCCACTCGACCAACTGTCCGACGCGGTGCTCGCCGCAGCCCACCTCGACGAGATCGCCGACAGCCTGATCGGCCACTTCGTCGACCAGGCCCGCCGATCCGGCGCGTCGTGGACGGCGATCGGAAGCAGCATGGGGGTCAGCAAACAGGCAGCTCAGAAGCGGTTCGTGGACCGGGTCTCGGCCGCCGGCGATGCCGCGGGCGGACCGGCCGACGAGTCGAACCCGTTCTCGCGGTTCACGCCCCGCGCAGCGAACGTCCTGATGGCCGCCAACGGTGCAGCGGCCGCGGACCGGGCCGAATTCGTGACCCCCGGGCACGTGGCCGCGGCGATGACCGACGATCCGCAGGCCCTGGTCTTCGTGGTGCTGCGGGAGTTCGGAGTCTACGCCGAGGCGTTCGCACGGGCCGTGGCACCCCTCGTCCCGGCGCCGCGGGACATCCCGGAATCAGAGGCGTCGACCGTTGTGCCCTACGACGACGCGGCCAAGGCGGTTCTCGAGGCAACCGTCGGCGTCGCCGTCGATCTCGGACACAACTACGTCGGCACCGAACACCTCCTGCTCGGACTGTTCGCCGACGACTCGGTGGCCGACGCGCTCACGGGCCTGGGGCTCGACAAGACCGCGATCCGCGACAAGATCGTCGACACTCTCGCGCAGTTCGCCCCGCCGGCCGAATAGGCCCGAGGGGCCACCCGAGGCCCCCCAACCCGCCGGCCGAGTAGGCCCGAGGGCCGTATCGAGGCCCCCCTACTCCTGATCGGAGATGTAGTGCACCGCGGCCTCTTCGGCCGAGGCGCCCGCGCCGTCGATGCCCGCGTCGGCGGCGACGGCCTCGGGTTCGGTGTCGATACCCGAACCCTCGTCCGGCGCGATCAGCCGACCGGCTCGTCGGTCACCGACCTCGTCGTCCTCGTCGAACTCATCGCTCCGGTCGGAATCGTGTGCGCGCCAGTCCTTCTTCGCACGCTCGTCGGCGGTGATCTCGTCGAGCGGATCGACCTCACCGACGTCGGGCTCCTCCTCGGACAGTCGCTCGTCGAGGCTCTCACCCTCGCGTTGCTCCTGGGCGGTCAACCCGTGGACAGCACCCTTGGGCCGGTGGTCGGGCGGTGAATAACCCTCGTCGAGGACGTCGTCGACCCCACGGTCGACCAGGGTGTCCTCCGGCTGGAGCTGATCGTCCTCGTCGAGGCTGTATTCGCCGTCGGAGCCTTCGGGGGTGCTGCCGATGTCGTCCTTCATCCTTGCCACGATGCCAGCCTGTCGAGGCCTGTGCCAGGGATCGGCGCGGGTTGTCCCAGTTCGGTCAATACGCCGGTGACCGTGGGCGAAATCGACCAGAATGACGAAGATGATCGAGGAATTGCAGGTCGAGGCCGAAGCTCTCCTCTCCGCGGGCGAATACGAGCATGCGCTCGCCGCATTCTCCGTCCTTCGCGAGGTCAGGGCACGACGCGAGGGACCGTACTCGACGAAATACCTGTCCAATCTGCACGACTGCGTCCGCTGCATGTCGCATCTACAGCTATGGACCGACGCGAACTACCTCTGCAGCGAGCTGCACGGCAAGTACGTGCGCACCCACGGTCGCGGGGAGGCCGACACCGTCGACGTCGCCAAGCACTGGGCCTGGGCGCTCGTGAACCTGCACGACTATCCGCCGGCCGTCCGTCTCTACCTGATGACCGCCGACGCCTGCTGGGACATCGATCCCGGTCAGGCACAGCGCCTTCTCGGTGCGGCGGTGATCCACCGGCACGACACCGATCCCCTGGAAATCCTCACCCCCGGCGAGATCGACGGGGTGGGTCTGCACCACGCCGACGAGGAACGCACCGAGATCGCGCGCCTGGTGGCAGATCTCGCCGACAACGACACCGCATCGCGGAGTTCGGCCACGATCGACGGCCTCGCGTTCGCCTGACGCCTCTGCCTCTGCCTCAGCCGACGAGAATCGCCACCTCCATTCCAGCTGCACCGGTGAAGGCGCGGCCGTCCGGAGGTGGCGACCCTGCTCGTCGAAGAGCTTGCGCTGCGAACCTCAGACCACGTCGGTTCGACGCCGCCGACGCATGATGTAGCTGTCCGCGGCCGCACGTCCCGCCGAGGTGAAGCCGACCGCCAGGAGACCGGCGATCAGTGCCAGCGGCCATTCGTACCCGCTGTCGGCGTTCCAGAATCCCGCATCCCAGTGCACGAACACGATCGCACCGATCATGTCCGCGATCAGCAGCGTGGCGACGATGGGCAGCAACAGGCCCAGGATCAGCAGGATGCCGCCGACCAGTTCCACCCACGTCGCGTAATACGCGGCGAGATCGGGATACGGCACGTCCATGCCGGCCGGACCGAAGGCCACCTTCGTGGCATCCATCCCCTGCGTCACCAGCTTCTGCCAGCCGTGGGCGATGAAGATGATGCCGAGTATCAGTCGCGCGAGAAACTGCGCGACACTGCCGAATCCGCTCATAACCCTGCTCCTCGCATCGTCGGGCGGGCCCGGATCCCCGCCGCCAGGTACTCTCACAGTGTCCGCGACGACATCACCTCGTCGCGGGTGTTACGCCGAAATCGAGTCATCAAACGCAACCGCGTCGTGACCCAAAGAGCACCGTACCGGCGCCCCGGGGCCACGGCACCCGAACGCCGGCGAACATGCCATACGGCAGAACGGAGTAGGAGTCGAGAGTGCCGGGAAAGTCTGGCCTGGGGTCGCGAGGAAACACCGGGCAGCCCGTCCTGGGCGCGCCGTCGGACGTCCTCGATCCGTACCTGCCGGACAATGGGAATCTCGGCTTCCGGGTCTCCCGCTACGACCTCGAACTCGAGTACAAGGTCGCGAGCAATCGCCTCGACGGCACCGCCGTCCTGACCGCGACGTCGTTGCGGGAACTCAAGCGTTTCACCCTCGATCTCGCGGGCTCGATGTCCGTGCAGCGGGTGACGGTCAACGCCAAGCGCGCCCGCTACAGCCATCGGCGCAACAAACTCACCATCACGCCCGACACCCCGGTGCCGCCGGGCGGCGCGATGACGATCACCGTCCGCTATCACGGCAGTCCCCGACCGATCCGCGGCCCGTGGGGTGAGGTGGGCTGGGAGGAACTGACCGACGGTTCGCTGTGCGCCAACCAACCCAACGGGGCGGCGTCGTGGTTCCCGTGCGACGACCATCCGAGTGCCAAAGCGCCGTACCGGATCTCGATCACCACCGACAGCCCGTACCACGCACTCGCGAACGGCGTGCTGGAGTCCAAGCGGGTCCGCGCCACGCAGACCACCTGGGTGTACCAGCAGGTGGAGCCGATGCCCACCTACCTCGCGTCGATCCAGATCGGCCAGTACAAGCAGATCTCGTTGGCCGGCAAGCCCTTTCCGGTCACCGGGCTCATCCCCTCCCGTCTCGAGGAGAACTTCGGGATCGATTTCGGCCCGCAGATGGACATGATCTCGGCGTTCATCGAGATGTTCGGGCCGTATCCGTTCCCGCAGTACACCGTCGTCGTCACCGACGACGAACTCGAAATCCCCATCGAGGCACAGAGTTTCTCGACCTTCGGCGCCAATCACTGCGACGGCAGCCGCGACGCCGACCGCCTCATCGCCCACGAGCTGGCCCATCAATGGTTCGGCAACTCGGTGACCGCCGCACGCTGGCGCGACATCTGGCTGCACGAGGGATTCGCCTGCTACGCCGAGTGGCTGTGGAGCCAGCGGTCCGGTGGCCGTAGCGCCGACGAATGGGCCCGCCACTACTACGAGAAGCTCGACGCGGCGCCGGTGAAGGTGCCGCTCGCCGATCCCACCCCGCGCAAGATGTTCGACGACTGGGTCTACAAGCGTGGCGCACTGACGCTGCACGCCCTGCGCCTGCGGATCGGTGACGGTGACTTCTTCGCACTGCTGCGCCGGTGGACCGAGAAGTATCGGTACGGGTCGGTGACCACCGAGGACTTCATCTCGCTCGCCGCCAACCACTCGTCGGAACCGCTCAAGGACCTGTGGGACGCCTGGCTGTTCACCCCCGAGCTGCCACCGTTCCCCACTCCGTCCTGAGGCATCCCGTGACGACGGACAGGCCGGCTCCGACGCCGGACACCCCTTCCGGTGCGGCCGGGGGAACCGACACCGACGCGCGGTCCCTGGGACGCGTGACGATCGCGACGCTCATCGCCGCCGCGTCGGGCTATCTCGTGCTGCTGCTGGCCGCACGGCATCTCGGCGCGATCGGATACGGCGTCTTCGCGGTGTTCTGGGCGGCCTATGGCCTCGTCACCGGTGCGCAGAACGGTCAGCTGCAGGAGACGACGCGTGCCGTGCGCGCGGCCTCCGACGGCATCGTCCGGTCGCGACCGGTGGTCGTGAACGTCGGGATCGGCGTCGGTCTGGCCGCTCTCGTGGCCGCGACCTCACCGCTGTGGAGCGGCGAGGTGTTCACCGATCAACGTTGGCTGTCGGTGGCCCTGCTGTCGGTCGGGGTGGCGAGCTTCGCGGTGTACGCGCACCTGTGCGGCGCGTTGTCCGGGATGCTGAGCTGGTCGTCGTTCGCGGTGTTGCTGTCGGTCGACGCGCTGATCCGCCTGGCCGGTGCCGTTCTCGCGGTCGTAGCCGGCTGGGGCACCACTGCCTTCCTGGTCATCACCGTCATCGGTTCCGCATCGTGGTGTCTGCTGCTGCTCGGTTCGTCGGCGGCCCGGAGCGCGGTCGGGATCGGCGGCGACGTACCACCGCGCCGTCTCACTGCCAACACCCTGACCGCGATGGCCGCCGCCGCGGCGAGTGCCGTCCTGGTGATGGGTTTCCCGGTGCTGATCAACCTGACCGCGAACCTGCGCGGCACCCCCGACGCCGACGAAGCCCGGGTCATCGGCGCATTGATCCTGGCGGTGACGCTCACCCGCGCACCGCTGCTGGTGCCGCTCAACAGCTTTCAGGGCGTGTTGATCTCACGGTTCGTCGACCGACGGGATCGGCGAGTCGCCGCGCTGATCGCTCCGCTGGGCATCGTCGGAGTGATCGGCGGGGTCGGGGTCGTGGCTGCGTGGGCCGTCGGACCGTGGCTGTTGCGCTCGATCTTCGGCGCCGACTTCGACCTCGACGGTTACGTCGTCGCACTCCTCACCGCCGGTGCCACGTGCCTCGCCCTGCTGACCGTCACCGGCGCCGCCACGATCGCCGCGGGCGCCCACCGCTGGTACGCGGCCGGGTGGTGGGTCGCCACGCTCGTCGCCGTCGGCATGCTGCTGATCCCGGCCGACGTCGAGGTCCGCACCTGCGTCGCCCTCGTCGTCGGCCCTCTCGTCGGCCTCTGCGTGCACCTGGTCGGGGTGCTGCGGCGGCCGATCGCTCCCTGAGGAGCGCAAGCAACGAGGCCCCTCTCCCTCCCTGAGGTGCGACGAGCGCACCCGATTCACGCTCCCTGATCCGCAAGAACGCAACGCGCCCAGCTCTGCTGCCTGAGGTGCGAGGAGCGCAAGCGACGAGCCTCGAAGGCCGGGTGAGACACCGTCGCCCACCCAACTACCAGTCGACGTCAACCCCGGCCGGCAGACTTCGATCGACGTCTGCCGGTC
>NZ_JSYC01000139.1:0-43412 GCF_054823965.1 Gordonia sp. GN26
TCGAGTTCTCAAAGAACACACACCCACCAGACGTCCTCGTGATGAGGCCGGCTCCGATGAGCTCTCCCAGAGCGCGAGCATTACTCGCAATCTTGTTCTTGGGAGTGGCCCCGCACAGGCGGCCCGAGCGAGTGGCTCGGGCACTTTTGCTTCCCCGGTGCTTGCGGCTCCGGGGGAGTTGCTCTCTGCGGTGCGTCGATTAAGTTACACAGCCGCGAACAACGCGTCAAATCCCCTGGTCAGAGGGTCAGCTTTGCGCCGGCAAAACTCTTCTTGCCTCGTCGCACCACCAACCAACGACCGTGGAGCAGGTCGGAGTCCGCCGGCTGCCACTCCGGATCGGTGATCTTGGTGTTGTTCACGTAGGCGCCGCCTTCGGACACCGCACGCCGCGCGGCCTTGTTGCTCTCGGAGAGTTTGGTGTCGACGAGCAACTGGATGATGGAGGGCCGTTCTGTCGAGTACTCGGCGATGACGGTCTCCCCCACAGCTGCTGCCAGCGTCGCCTCGTCGAGTTCGTCGAGCTCGGCCCGTCCGAACAATGCCTGGCTGGCGAGCTCGACGGCGCGCGTGTTCTCTTCCCCGTGGATCAGGGTGGTCATCTCGGCGGCGAGCTTCTTCTGCGCGAGACGCAGGTGGGGCTTCTCCTCCGTCGCCTGCTCGAGCTCGGCGATCTCCTCACGTCCGAGGAAGGTGAACCAACGCAGGTAACGGATGACGTCTGCGTCGGCGGTGTTCACGAAGTACTGGTACCAGGCGTACGGGCTGGTGAGCTCGGGGTCGAGCCAGAGGCTGCCGCCACCAGTGGATTTGCCGAACTTCTTGCCGTCCGACGAGGTCACGAGCGGCACGGTCAACGCGTGCAGCGACAACCCGTCGAGTCGACGTCCGAGATCGACACCGCCGATGATGTTCCCCCACTGATCCGAGCCACCGATCTGCAGCACGCAGCCGTACCGGCGGTTGAGCTCGACGAAGTCGTTGGACTGTAGGAGCAGGTAGCTGAACTCGGCGTAACTGATGCCATCACCCTCGAGACGCCGCTTCACGGTGTCCCGGGCGAGCATGACGTTCACCGAGAAGTGCTTGCCGAGGTCGCGGAGGAACTCGATGGCGGAGAGCTGCCCGGTCCAGTCGAGATTGTTGACGACGAGTGCACCGGTCGGGGATTCGTCGATGTCGACGAAGCGGCGCAGCTGCGCATCGATCCGGCCTGCCCATTCGGCGACCGTGTCGGGAGCGTTCATGGTGCGCTCCCCCACCTCACGGGGGTCACCGATGAGGCCGGTGGCGCCACCTGCAAGAACGATCGGGCGGTGACCGGCCAGCTGGAAACGCTTGAGGGTCAGCAGCGGCACGAGGTGGCCGGCGTGAAGGCTGGCCGCCGTCGGGTCGAAGCCCGCATACAAGGTGATGGGCCCGTCCGCCAGTGCCTCGCGCAGTGCATCGAGGTCGGTGGACTGCGCGATCAGACCTCGCCAGCCGAGTTCGTCCAGGATGTCGACGGGAGCGTCCCCGGTCCGGATGGATCCCTCGGTCGTGTTGGCGGTTCCCTCAGTCTCAGCACTCACCCCTCGATCTTGTCATCCATCGAGATCGGGGCTCGGACGAGGTGACGCCTGCGGGCGTCGGACGACCGCGGGCCTACTGCCCGGCGATCAGGCGCTCGTGCTCGGCGTCGTCGACCTTGCGTGCCTCGTCGATGAGCATGACGGGGATTCCGTCTTCGTCGATCCGGTACGCGACGTGCAGTCGCGGGTTGTAGAGCTCGTCGCCGGCGTCGATCAGCGGGCCGTGGTCCTGCGGGCAGGCCAGCCGCTCGCGCACGATCGGGTCGATGGCCTCAGCGCGTGTCGTCACGCCGCTCAGCCTAGGGCATCTTCTGCCGACGACCCGCTCCAGTCCAGCTTCTCGGCGATCGTCTTCGTGTAGCGCCGGTAGCGGCCCTCGTCGTCGCGGTACCAGATCCGCGGTCCGGGCTTGGGCAACCCGTCGGCCGCGAATATGGTGCTCAACGGGCGGTACGACGCGGAGTGCGGGATCTCGTCGACGACGCGGATGAGGTGGGGCCGGATCTCGGCGGGGAACTCCCCGAGCGCGATTCGCAGTTGGGTGACGGTGAGCGACTCGGGTTTGGCATCCGGGCGGAGGGTCAGCGCAGCGACCAGCACCTGGTGTCCCGGCTCCCCCACGCCGTAGGCGACGACCCGGTCGACGCCCTGTATCCGCGACAGCGCGTGGGTGATCGGCGGGATGAACGCGGGTCCGGCCTCGGTGCGGACCACCCGGTCGGTGGCACCGAGGAAGTACAGGTCGCCGTCGGCATCGCGGACGAACAGATGCCCCGACACCTCCCACCGGTCACGGCTGGTGAAGACGTCACGCAGCACAGTGCCGTTGGTGTCGAACTTGTGCCGGGCCTTGGCCAGCAGCAGACCGGGCTCGCCGACCTCGGCACGCCGGACGAAACCGGACTCGTCGATCAGGAGACGATCGTTCGCGATGTCGTAGGCCGCGACCTCGACCGGGTTGGTCTCCGGGAGCGGCCGCCCGACGGACGACAGCTTGTCGCCGGAGACGTTGGCCAGGATCGCCGAACCGTCGGCGGTCGCGAAGAACTCGAGAATCCGGGCCCGGGGGAAGCTGCTGCACACGTCTTCCCACAGGCCCGCCGACATACCGGAACCCATGAACAGCCGGATCGGGTTGTGCTGGTTGATCCGGAAGCGCGGATCGCGGACGACGTCGCCCAGCATCGACCAGGTGTAGGACACGACGGTGACGCCGTAGCGCTGCACCTCGGTCGCGAACGTCTCCGGGTCGATGCCGTTGGACAGCGCGATCCGGGACCGGCCGACGACCGTCGCGCCAAGGGTCGTCAGCAGGCCGGAGGCGTGATGCAGGGGCGGTAGGCAGTACACGGTGTCGCGGTCGGAGAGCGCCGCCGCCGACGCCGCACCGAACGCCGACATCGCGAACCGATGGTTGGTCACCGGCCACGGCACGAGCTTTCCCCGGGCACGGCTGAACAGGATGAATGCGAGGTCTCCCGCGAGACCGGGATCGGGCCGGTACCAGGTGGGCAGGTCGACCTCGTCGGGGACGATCTGCTCCATGTCGATGATCGTCTTGCCGTCGACGCCGTCGATGGCACGGGAGTCGCCGCTGCCACCGCCGAGCACGAGCACCCGGTCCGACGCCGCGTCGGCGAGGTCGAGGTTGGTCGGGTCGGTCACGATGACCGAGCTGTCCGCGAGGCGCATCATCTCCCGCACGTCTGCGTCAGCGGCCAGCAGCACCGAGACGGCGCCGAGCCGGGCCAGTGCGGCGACCACGACCAGCGCGCTCGGACGCGTGTCCATCAGGACGCCGATGTGCTGTCCCGGACGCACGCCGCAGTAGATGAGGCCGGCGACGACGTTGTTGATGCGGGCGTCGACCTGCGCGTGGGTGAGCACACGGTTCTCGAACAGGAAGAGTTCTTTGTCGCCGTGCTTCTTGGTGTTCTCGGCCATCAGCTTCGACAGCGAGATCCGGGTGCCGCTCTGGATCTGGCCCAGGCGCAGGAGGCGGGGCACCGTGCGCACCGACTCCGACGCGACGGCCCGCGATGTCCGCTGCACCGAGTTGACCAGCGTGAGCAGTTCCCGGGACGCTGCGGTGCCGGCATCGGCGACCGACCCCACGCCGTGGGTGATGCGCGAGGACAGGCTGACACCGCCGCCGTGTCCCGGCTCGACCTGCGACATCTCGCTGATGAGTTCCGGACGGGTCCCGTTGTCCGACAACCAGTTCACCCAGTCGGCCGTGGTGGGCCAGGTGTGCTGTCCCGCCGTCGAGCCGACCACCAGCCCGAAGTGCCCGACCGGCAGGGTGGATTCGTAGACCTCGGCGTCGGGTGCGGCGCGCACGATCCCGCGCACCGCCGCCGGTTGACCGATGTCGTCGGCCTCGCCGACGAACGCCAGTACCGGGCAGGTGATCTCGGTGAGCGAGACGAGGTCGCCGTTGATGACGAAGCCGCCGGAGACCATGCGGTTGTGGGCGACGAACTGGCGCAGCAGTTCGGCGATCGCCGGGCCGGACCAGGCGACCCAGCCGTCGGCCTCGAGGAACCGCCGCTGATCCTCACGCGGGAGCAGCGCCTCGCGGTCGTGGAGACGGCGGAGGAAGTCGATCCGGCTGCGCACGGTCTTGACCGGGTCGAGTAGCTGGAAGCCGGTGCGCGCCATCCAGTCCCGGACCCACAGGTTCCGCACGAAGGACCGTTCGGCGAGGAACTCTGCGGCCGGCGCCACCAGACCGGCGGGCAATCCGAGGGGCAGGGCCGCCAGGACGTCGACCGGGCTGCCGAAGGTGATGACGCTCGCGATCCCCTTCGACCGCCGGTAGGCCGCGGTCTGGTAGGCGAACATGCCACCCTGGGAGTACCCGGCGAGGTGGATGTCGCGTCCGGTCGCCTCGACGATCAGATCGATCGCGTGGCTGATGGCCACCACGTGGTCGGCGAGGTTGCGTTCCATCCCGCCCTCTTCGGTGTCCGGGGAACCGAAGTCGATCACCCACGGGGTGATGCCGTTGCGATGGAGGATGGACACCGCACCGTTGTGCTCGGTCACGTCATAGACGTTGGCGGACACCATCATCGGCGGAACGAGCACGATGTTCGGGCCGGTGGACGGCTCGTTCGGGAAGTACCGGCGCAGCCGGAACATCTTGTGTGTCTCGACGATCGCGAAAGGAGCCGGTTCGGTCCCGGTCTCGAGACCGCCGAAGCGGAGCACCTCGAGTCCGTTCTGAGCGGTCGCCACCACCCGGCTGACCACGCCGCCCAGATCCGGGAGCCCGTCCAAACCCACCATCGCGTCGATTCCTCCCCGTTGTCAGCGAGACGTCCACCACCGACACGTCGGTGACATACGCCACTCTACCCACTGAGCAGTGGTTCTACTCTCGTCCTCCGGGACCGGCGTCCCAGCGTGTCCGCAGGTCGGCCGATTGTGCCGACACCACGTCTATCTGCCGTCGTACCTGATCGGGCGCGGTACCGCCATGCGCGTTGCGCGACTCGACCGAACCGCGCACCGTCAGCACCTCGCGCACCGCGGGGCTGAGCGAGGGGTTGATGCCGGTCAACGTCTCGTCGTCGAGCTCGGCGAGACCGATGCCCCGCGACTCGGCCTCGCGGACACAGGCTCCGGCGACCTCGTGGGCGACGCGGAAGGGCACGCCCTGCCGGACCATCCACTCGGCGATGTCGGTGGCGAGGGTGAAGCCGGCCGGGGCCAGCTCCTCCATCCGGTCGGTGTGGAACTCGAGCGTCGCGACCAGACCGGTGACGGCCGGCAGCAGCATCTCGAGCTGTGCCACCGCGTCGAAGACCGGTTCCTTGTCTTCCTGGAGGTCCCGGTTGTACGCCAGGGGCTGCGCCTTGAGCGTCGCGAGGAGACCGGTCAGGTCACCGATCAGGCGGCCGGCCTTGCCGCGCATCAATTCCGCGACGTCCGGGTTCTTCTTCTGCGGCATGATCGAGCTGCCCGTCGACCAGGCGTCGGCCAGCGTCACGTAACCGAATTCTGGTGTGCTCCAGATGATCACCTCTTCGGACAACCGGGAGAGGTCGACTGCGATCATCGCGAACACGAACGCCGCCTCGGCCGCGAAGTCGCGGGACGAGGTGGCGTCGATGGAGTTCTCCGCCGGCGCGTCGAACCCGAGGTCGGCGGCGATGGCGGCCGGATCGAGTCCCAGCGACGAACCGGCGAGGGCACCGGAGCCGTACGGCGAGACCGCGGTCCGGCGGTCGGCGTCGGCGAGGCGATCGATGTCGCGGAGCAACGGCTGGGCATGCGCGAGCAGATGGTGGCCGAGCAACACCGGCTGCGCCGCCTGCAGGTGCGTCTTGCCGGGCATGATCGCGTCAGGATGCGCGGCCGCCTGAGCGGTCAGCGCGTCGACGACGTCGAGCACTCCGAGGGCGACGCGTCGCATGGCGGCGCGCAGCCACATCCGGAACAGCGTGGCGACCTGGTCGTTGCGCGACCGGCCGGCACGCAGCCGTCCGCCGAGCTCGGGGCCGACCCGCTCGATGAGTCCGCGCTCGAGCGCACCGTGGACGTCCTCGTCGGACTCCGCGGGACCGAACGTCCCGTCGGCGACGTCGGCAGCCAGACGGTCGAGGCCGTCCAGCATGCCGGTCAGGTCGTCATCGGTGAGCAGTCCCGCCTTGTTCAGCACCCGGGCATGGGCTTTCGATGCCTGGATGTCGAACGGCGCCAGGGCCCAGTCGAAGTGGGTCGACTTGCTCAGGGCGGCCATCGCCGCGGCCGGACCGCCGGCGAAACGGCCGCCCCAGAGCGAACCCTCGTTGGTCGTCCCGCCGGTCTGCTCGCCACTCACAGATTCAGGTCCCGCTTGGCCGAGATCTTGGAGGACAGGCCGTGCAACTCGACGAAGCCACGGGCTGCCGACTGGTCGAAGCTGTCGCCCTCGTCGTAGGTGGCGAGGTTGAAGTCGTAGAGCGACTCGGAGCTACGACGCCCGGTGGCGGAGATGTTGCCGCCGTGCAGGACAAGGCGGATCTCGCCGGAGACGTGCTGCTGGGTCGAGTCCACGAAGGCGTCGAGCGAACGCTTCAGCGGCGAGAACCACAGACCGTCGTAGACCAGCTCGGCCCACTTGCGGTCGGTGCCGCGCTTGTAGCGGCCGAGCTCGCGCTCGATGGTGACGTGCTCGAGCTCCTCGTGGGCGCGGATCAGCACCATGGCGCCCGGGGCCTCGTAGACCTCGCGGCTCTTGATGCCGACGAGACGGTCCTCGACGACGTCGAGGCGTCCGACACCCTGCGCACCGGCGCGGCGGTTCAGCTCCTCGATGGCCTCCAGCACGGAGACCGGGCGGCCGTCGATGCTGACGGGGCGACCCTTGTCGAAGCCGATGATGACCTCGTCGGGGCTGTTCCAGTTGACGGTCGGGTCCTCGGTGTAGCTGTAGACGTCCTTGGTCGGCGCGTTCCACAGGTCCTCGAGGAAGCCGGTCTCGACGGCGCGGCCCCACACGTTCTGATCGATGGAGAACGGCGACTTCTTGGTCACGTTGATCGGGATGTCGTTCTCTTCGGCGAAGGCGATGGCCTTCTCACGGGTCCACGCGTAGTCGCGGACCGGGGCGAGAACCTCGAGATCGGGTGCGAGGGTGGCGAAGCCGACCTCGAAGCGGACCTGATCGTTGCCCTTGCCGGTGCAGCCGTGGGCGACGACGGTGCCGCCGTGATCGCGGGCGGCGGTCACGAGATGCTTGGCGATCAGCGGACGCGACAGCGCCGACACCAGCGGGTAGCGGTCCATGTAGAGGGCGTTCGAGGTGATCGCCGGGAGGCAGTACTCATCGGCGAATTCGTCACGGGCGTCGACGACGACGGCTTCGACCGCGCCGCAGTCGAGGGCGCGCTGGCGGATGACGTCCATGTCCTCGCCGCCCTGACCGAGGTCGAGAGCCACGGCGACGACCTCCTTGCCGGTCTCCTTCTGGATCCAGCTGATCGCGACCGAGGTGTCCAGGCCGCCCGAGTATGCGAGTACGACACGTTCTGCCATGAGGTGAAGCTCCTGTTCTAAGCGATGACCCGAGTCCATCATCGGCCCCGGGGTTCCGACCACACCGTCCGGGTCTCGGTTGGCGGTGTGTTCGGTTGCGGTTCTCGTTCTGTCCGGCCGCGACGGGCGCGGCCGGTGGTTCTGCAGTGGGCGGGGGCTACACGAGGCCCTCGATCCGTCGGGCGAGCTCGGCGCCGTCGAGCGGCTCGCGGGCGACGACGAAGATCGTGTCGTCACCGGCGATCGTGCCCACCACATCGGGAAGTCGGGCACGGTCGAGGGCAGCCGCCAGGTAGTGCGCGGCGCCGGGCGGCGTGCGCAGTACGGCGAGGTTGCCGCTGTTGTCGGTGGAGACCAGGAGCTCCGACACGAGGCGCGAGAGGCGATCGGTACCGCCGGACACGCCGCGCACCGGCGAACCGTCCTCCGGCACCACGTACACACCCGCACCGCCGTCGGCGGCCCGCAGCTTCACGGCCCCGAGCTCGTCGAGGTCACGGGACAACGTGGCCTGGGTGGCATCGATCCCCTGCTGGGCCAGCAACCGCTGCAGCTCCGACTGGCTGCGCACCTGGTGGGTCGACAGGATGTCGATGATCCGCGCATGCCGCCCCGCGCGGGTCGCGGCGAGGCGGTTCTCCGAGTGTTCGGCTCCGGCGGTCACAACTGGTCCTGGCTTTCTGGTGTCATCTCACTGGTGCTCCAGCAGCCAGATCAGCAGGGCCTTCTGCGCGTGCAGACGGTTCTCGGCCTCGTCGAAGACGACGCTGCGCGGACCGTCGATGACCGAGGCGGTGATCTCGTCGCCGCGGTGCGCCGGCAGACAGTGGAGCACGATTGCGTCGTCGGCGGCGTGGGCGAGCAGCTCGTCGTTGATCTGGTACGGCCGGAAAGGTGCTGTGCGGTCCTTGCCGTCCTCCTCCTGACCCATCGACACCCAGGTGTCAGTGACCAGGACGTCGGCACCGGTGACCGCCTCGACCGGGTCGGTCACGAGCCGCACCGATCCCCCGGTCTCGGCGGCACGCCGCTCGGTGTCGGCGATGATCGCCGGATCGGGCTGGAAACCCTCGGGGGCGCTGATCGTCACGTGCATCCCGGCGGTGACGCCGCCGAGACCGAGCGAGTGGGCCATGTTGTTGGCGCCGTCGCCCAGGTAGGTCATCTTCAGACCCGTGGGCGACCCCTTCTGCTCGATGATCGTCTGCAGGTCGGCGAGCACCTGGCACGGGTGGAACTCGTCGGACAGGGCGTTGACGACCGGCACGGACGCGCTCGACGCCAGGGCCTCGAGACGGTCCTGACCGAAGGTGCGCCACACGACGGCGTCGACGAAGCGCGACAACACCTGTCCGGTGTCCTCGAGGGTCTCCTCGCGGCCGAGCTGGGTGGTGCGGCCGTCCACGACCACCGCGTGACCACCGAGCTGGGCGATGCCGACCTCGAACGAGAAGCGCGTACGTGTCGAGTTCTTGTCGAAGATCACCCCGACCCCGCGGGGTCCCTCGAGCGGGCGGAAGGCGAACGGCTGCGCCTTCACCAGGGCGGCGAGGGCGAGCACCTCGGCCTGCTCGGCGGGGGTGAGGTCGTCATCGCGTAGGAAGTGACGCGTCATGCCTTGTCTCCCTTGTCGTTCTGGGCAGTGGCGCCCTTCGAGGCCGCTGCCGCGGCGGTGTCCGCCGAAGCCGCTGCCGCGGCGGTGTCGAGGATTGTCGGCAGGGCGCCGACGAAGGTCTGCGCCTGTTCCTCGGTGATGATCAGTGGCGGCGCGAGCCGCAGCACGTCGGGTGCCGGTGCGTTGATGAGGAATCCGGCGTCACGGGCCGCAGCCTCGACGCGCCCGGACAGAGCCTCGGTCAATTCGACGCCGAGCAGCAGACCGGCTCCCCGCACACCCGCGATGAGCGGGTGGTGGAGGTCCTCGATGCCGGTGGCGATCGTCTTGCCCACGGCGGCAACGTGATCGGTGAGGCCTTCGGACTCGATGACCCCGAGCACGGCGAGCGCGGCGGCCGCGGCGACGGGATTGCCCCCGAAGGTCGTGCCGTGCTGGCCGGGTTCGAACAGCTCGGCAGCCGGGCCGGTGGCGATGCAGGCACCGATCGGCAGTCCGCCGCCGAGTCCCTTGGCCAGGGTCATCACGTCGGGCACCACACCCACCTGCTGGTGGGCGAAGAAGGTGCCGGTCCGCGCGACGCCGGTCTGCACCTCGTCGAGGATGAGCAGTGCACCGCGCTCGCTGGTGATGCGGCGGGCGGCGGCCAGGTAGTCGGCGGGCGGGACGATCACGCCGGCTTCACCGAGGATCGGTTCGAGGATCACCGCGGCGGTCTGGTCGGTGACGGCGGCGTCGAGTGCCTCGGTGTCGCCATACGGGACGAACCGCACTCCCGGCGGCATCGGCTCGAACGGTGCACGCTTCGACGGCTGTCCGGTCATGGCGAGAGCGCCCATGGTGCGGCCGTGGAAGGCCTTCTCGGCGGCCACGATCTCGGGCCGGCCGGTCCGCCGCGCGAGCTTGAAGGCGGCCTCGTTGGCCTCGGTCCCGGAGTTGCAGAAGAACGCGCGGCCCGGGTGGCCGAAGCGGTCGAGCAGCTTCTCCGCGAGTTCGACGACGGGCGGCGAGATGTAGAGGTTCGACACGTGTCCGAGCGTCTGCAGCTGGGTCGTGACGGCCTCGACGATCGCGGGATGCGCATGGCCGAGGGAGTTCACCGCGATGCCGCCGAGCAGGTCGAGGTATCGCTTGCCGTCGGCATCGGTGACGTACGGCCCCGAACCGCCGACCAGGGCGATCGGCGGGGTGCCGTAGTTCTTCATCAGGGACTGGCCCCAACGCTGTTGCAGCGGTGCGGTCACTGGTCCTCCTCACGCGGGTCGACGACGGTGGTGCCGGTGGAGCTCTCGGTCAGCAGCTGGGCGAGCACGGAATGGGCGACGCGACCGTCGATCACGTGGGCGCGTTCGACTCCCCCGGTCACCGCTCGCAGGCAGGCCTCCATCTTGGGGACCATGCCGGAGTCCAGCGACGGCAGCAGCTCGGCCAGGGCATCGGTGCCGATCTGGGACACCAGCGACCCGCGGTCGGGCCAATCAGTGTACAGCCCTTCGACATCGGTCAGCATGACCAACCGCGAGGCACCGAGCGCCTCGGCGAGCGCACCGGCCGCGGTGTCGGCGTTGATGTTGTGGACGACGCCATCACGATCCGGGGCGATGGTCGAGACCACCGGGATGCGTCCCGCCGCAACGAGATCGAGCACCGCGGAGGTGTTCACCGAGGAGATGTCGCCGACGAGGCCGATGTCGGTGGCGATGCCGTCGACGAGGACCGTCCGCCGGGTCGCGGTGAACAGATGGGCGTCCTCGCCGGTGATGCCGACGGCATAGGGGCCGTGCGCGTTGATGAGACCGACTAGTTCACGACCGACCTGACCGAAGAGGACCATCCGGGCGACGTCCATCACCTCGGGGGTGGTGACCCGGAAGCCGCCCTTGAATTCTCCTTGCAGGCCCAGTTTCTTCAGCATCGCCGAGATCTGCGGTCCGCCGCCGTGCACGACGACGGGGTGCATGCCGCAGGCGCGGAGGAACACCATGTCCGCGGCGAAGGCTTTCTTCAGTTCGTCGTCGACCATGGCGTTGCCGCCGTACTTGACGACGATCGTGGCGCCGGCGAGTTCCTGCAGCGCGGGAAGCGCTTCGGCGAGGACCTTCGCCTTCGCGAGGCCCGCGGCCGGATCGATCTGGGGTGCACCGAATTCCGGTGTGGTGTCGCTCATGACGAGTACGCCGAGTTCTCTTCGACGTAAGCGTGTGAGAGGTCCGTGGTCCGGACGGATGCCGAGGCGTCGCCGAGTTTCAGGTCGACCAGCACGTCGATGTCGGCACCGGAGAGGTCGACATCGCGTGCCCCCTCGACGCCGCAACCGTTCTCACACACGGGGGATCCGTTGAACGACACGGCGATCACGTCCGGATCGATCCGGACCGGGGACGCGCCGACCGTGGCCAGCACCCGGCCCCAGTTGGGATCGGAACCGAACAGTGCGGTCTTGACCAGTGAGTCGCGGGCCACGAACCGGGCGACGACCAGGGCATCGTCCTCGGTCCGTGCACCGGTGACGGTGATGGTGACCCGCTTGGTGACCCCCTCGGCGTCGGCCTGCATCTGGGCGGCCAGGTCGTCGCAGACCGCGAACACGGCCTCGTCGAGATCGGCCTGGTCGACCGGGATCTGGCTGGCACCCGAACTCAGCAGCAGCACGGTGTCGTTGGTGGACATGGAGCCGTCGATGTCGAGCCTGTCGAACGTCCGCTCGGTCGCCCGACGCAGGGCGGTGTCGAGCTGTTCGCTGGTGGCGGCGGCGTCGGTGGTCAGCACCACGAGCATCGTCGCGAGCGAGGGCGCCATCATCCCGGCGCCCTTGCCCATGCCGCCGACGTTCCATCCCTGGGGATGGTGCAGCGCAGCCTGTTTCGGCACGGTGTCGGTGGTCATGATGGCGTGTGCGGCGTCGGTGCCGCCGGTGAGTCCGCCGCCCATCTCCTGGACGATCTCGGTGACGCCGGCGAGGACCTTGTCCATCGGGAGGCGGTCACCGATCAGCCCGGTCGAGCAGACGGCCACCTCGACGGCGCCGGTGCTGGTCCCCCAGTTGCTCAACGCCTCCGCGACGGCCTCGGCCGTCTTGTGGGTGTCCTGGAATCCGCCGGGCCCGGTGCACGCGTTGGCACCGCCCGAGTTGAGGATCACCGCGCGCAGCTTGCCGGTGGTGAGAACCTGCTGGGACCACAGGACGGGTGCGGCCTTGACCTGGTTGCTGGTGAAGACGCCGGCGGCCGAGTAATCCGGGCCCTCGTTGAACACGAGGGCGAGGTCGGGATTGCCGGACACCTTGATACCGGCCGCGATCCCCGCAGCACGGAAACCCAGCGGCGCGGTGACGCCCTGTTCGCGGACGAGCCGCGGGGTGTCGCCGGGGGCCCCGCCCTCGATGCGCTCCGGATCCGGTTGTGCGTCCTGGATTCCGGTTCCCTCGACGCCTGTCATGGTGCAACTCCCACGGTGCTCAGTCCCTCGTTCTCTGTCCAGCCCAGCGCCAGGTTCATCGACTGGACCGCGGCGCCGCCGGTCCCCTTGGTCAGGTTGTCCACCGCGCCGACGACCACGAGGGTCTGGGCGCGCTCGTCGACGGTCACCCCGAGCTGGACGGCGTTGGAACCGATGACCGAACCGGTGGCCGGCAGGCGGCCGTCCGGCAGGACATGGATGAATTCCTCGTCGGCGTAGGCCTTTTCGTAGACCGCGCGGACCTCGTCGCCGGTCGCGGTGGTCCGTGCGGTGCACGTCGCGAGGATGCCCCGGGCCATCGGCGCCAGGATCGGGGTGAACGAGACGGTGACGGGCTGCTGCGCCGCTTCCGACAGCGCCTGCGAGATCTCCGGGGTGTGCCGGTGGACGCCGCCGACGCCGTAGGCCCGGGCGGACCCGATGACCTCGGACGCGAGCAGGTCGACCTTCGGCGAACGCCCGGCGCCCGACGCGCCGCTGACCGCGACCACGGTCACATGCGGCTCGGCCAGGCCGGCCGCGATCGCCGGGAGCAGCGACAGGATCGACACCGTCGGGTAGCAGCCCGGAACGGCGATCCGGCTGGCGTCCTTGAGGACCTCACGATTGCCGGGAAGCTCGGGCAGGCCGTACGGCCAGGTGCCTGCATGATCCCCGCCGTAGTAGGAGGTCCAGTCGCCGGCGTCGCGCAGCCGGAAGTCGGCGCCGCAGTCGATGATCAGCGTGGTCGGCGGCAGGGCGTCGGCGATGACCGCCGATGCACCGTGCGGCAGGCCCAGGAAAACGACGTCGTGGCCGCTCAGGATCTCCGGGGTGGTCTCCTCGAGAACCCGATCTGCCAGCGGCAGCAGGTGTGGATGGTGGGACCCGAGCGTGGTGCCGGCGTTGCCGCCGGCAGTCAGCGCACCGATCTCGAGCTCACCGGATCGCAGACGGGGATGCCCGCACAGGAGTCGGAGGATCTCACCACCCGCGTAGCCGCTCGCGCCGGCCACTGCCACTTTCACACCGCTGGTTGAGCTTGTCGAAGCCATGCAATCATTATGCACCGGCATGCAAATCAATACATAAACGGGGTGGCCCCTATGGGCGTCTGCCCCCGCGTGTCAGCGGAGGCGGGCGCCCACCCGTTCGGCAGCGGCGTCGACCGCGGCCATCTTCGCGGCGTTGGCCTCGTCCTCGGTCAGCGTACGGTCGTTCGCGCGGAAGCGCAGCGAGAACGTCAGCGACTTGTTGCCCTCACCGACCTGCTCACCGGTGAAGACGTCGAACAGTGCGATGTCCTCGAGCAGCTCACCCGCACCGTCGCGCAGCGCCGACCGGACCTCGGCCGCCGGCACGTCGGCCGCGACCACCACGTTGACGTCCTGCAGGACGGCCGGGAAGACCGACACCGCCGGAGCGGGCAACACCTCGCGGAGCGGCAGGGCGTCAATGTCGATCTCGACCGCGCACGCACGCTTGGGCAGGTGGGCGCGTTCGAGAACCGTCGGGTGGAGCTCGCCGGCGAAACCCACCGTGCGTCCCTCGACGGTCAGGCGGGCGCAGCGACCCGGATGCCACGGCCGGTGATCGGCAGCGGAGAGTTCGACCTCCACTCCTGCAGCACGCGCGATCGTGCGAGCCGCCTCGAAGGCGTCGAGGTGGTCGGCGGCGCGTCCCGGACCCCATGGCCCCGCGGGGTCGCGCAGGCCGGTCAGGACGATGCCGACGTGCAGCGGCTGGTGCGGCAACGACGCGTCGAGCGCCGCGATGTCCGCATCGGTGGGACGCCGCGTCACGTCGAGCGCGGGAACGGGTGCGACGTGGTCACCGGCGATGACGACCTGGCCGATGGTGAACAGCGACAGGTCGCGCTGGCCACGGGCGATGTTGCGCGCGGCCATCTCGAGCAGGCCGGGCAGCAACGTCGTGTTGAGTTCGGGCCGGTCCGACTCGAGCGGGTTGAGGACCTTGACGGTACGGCGGCGCTCGTCGTCGGCGGGCAGATCCCAGAGGTCGAAGACCCCGGCCGGCATGAACGGGTACGGGAGGACCTCGACATACCCGTCGAGGGCGAGAGTGCGTCCGACGCTGCGCCGACGACGCTGCTCCGGTGTGAGACCGGTGCCGCCGGGGGCGCGCGGCACGACGGCCGGGATGTCCTCGAGGCCTTCGAGGCGCAGCACCTCTTCGACGAGATCGGCGCGCTGCTTGAGGTCGGGACGCCACGACGGCGGGACGACGTCGAGGGGGTCGGTGCCGGTGACCACGCAGCCCACCTCGGCGAGACGTGCGGCGGTGGTGCCTGCCGGGTAGCCGATGCCGGCGACGCGGTCGGGCTCGTCGGCGGCGATGGTGATCGCCGACGGGGACGGGGTCGCGACACGCGCCTCCGACAGCGGCGAGGAGATGGCGCCGCCGGCGATCTCGACGATGAGCTGGGCGGCGCGATCGGACGCGACCGTGGTGATCTCCGGGTCGACGATGCGCTCGAAGCGCTTGCTGGCCTCGGAGGTCAGCTTGTGACGCTTGCCGGTGCGGAACACGCGGACAGGGTCGAAGGTCGCCGACTCGAGCAGCACGGTGGTCGTCGAGTCACCCACCTCGGTGGCGCCGCCGCCCATGACGCCGGCGAGGGCGATGGGACCGGTCTCGTCGGCGATGACGACGTCCTCGGGGTCGAGTACGCGGTCCACCTCGTCGAGGGTGCGCAGCTTCTCCCCCGGCTTCGCCGACCGCACGGTGACGGTGCCGGTGATGCGGTCGGCGTCGAAGGCGTGCAGCGGCTGACCGAGTTCGATCATGACGTAGTTGGTGACGTCGACGATCGCCGAGATCGGCCGGATACCCGCGACCATGAGTCGCTTCTGCATCCACCACGGCGAGATCGCCTTCGGGTCGACGCCGGTGATCACGCGCGCGGTGTAGCGGGTGGCGCCGGAGCCGTCCTCGATCACGACGGGCCACGGCGTGCCCTCTGCGCTCACATCGGTTTCAACGACACCCGGGTCGACGAAGGGCACCTCGAAGCTGCTCGCCAGCTCGCGGCCGAGACCGCGGATCGAGAAGGCGTAACCGCGGTCGGGGGTGACGTTGACGTCGATGGCGGCGTCGTCGAGTCCGAGGACCTCACGGGCGTCCGCGCCGGGCTCGGCGGTGCCGGGGGCCAGCACCAGGATGCCGCTGTGGTCGTTGCCGATGCCGAGCTCGGAGACCGAGCAGATCATGCCGTCGGAGACGCGGCCATAGGTCTTGCGCGAGGCGATCTCGAAGGGACCGGGCAGCACGACGCCGGGCAGTGCGGCGACGATCAGGTCACCCTCGGCGAAATTCCGGGCGCCGCAGACGATCCCGCGCGGCTCCGACTCGCCGACCTCGACGGTGCAGAAGCGGATCGGCTTCTTGAACTCGGTGAGCTCCTCGATCGTCTCCACGCGACCGATCACCAGCGGGCCGGTGATCTCCGGGAACTTCTCGATGTCCTCGATCTCGAAACCGACGCGGACGAACCCCGCATCGATCTCCTCGGTGGTCGCCGACCACTTCGGATCGCCCGAGCGCAGGACCTCGGTGTACCAGGACTGGGGTGCACGCACTGTGTATCAACTACTTTCGTCGCGTCGTGGAAGTCTGAGGATGCTCGCCGGGCCGGTCAGGCGGCCGGACCGAATGGGAGGGTGAACCGGATGTCGCCCTCGACCATGTCGCGCATGTCGGAGATGTCGTTGCGGAACTGCAGGGTGCGCTCCAGGCCCATGCCGAAGGCGAAGCCGGAGTAGACGTCCGGGTCTATTCCGCTGGCGCGCAGCACGTTCGGGTTGACCATGCCGCAACCGCCCCACTCGACCCAGCCGGGTCCGCCCTTCTTGGCCGGGAACC
Organism: Gordonia sp. GN26; assembly: GCF_054823965.1. Lineage (NCBI taxonomy): Bacteria > Bacillati > Actinomycetota > Actinomycetes > Mycobacteriales > Gordoniaceae > Gordonia > Gordonia sp. GN26. The sequence goes on from NZ_JSYC01000139.1 coordinate 16,531, forward strand.
AGACGTCGACCTCGGCCGACGGTTCGGTGAACGGGAAGTACGACGCACGCATCCGGGTGGTGGTCTCCGGTCCGAACAGCGCACGGGCGAAGGTCTCGAGGGTGCCGCGCAGGTTCGCCAGCGTCAGACCCTTGTCGACCGCGAGTCCCTCGATCTGGTGGAAGACCGGCGTGTGGGTGGCGTCGAGCTCGTCGGTGCGGAAGGTGCGACCGGGGCAGGCCACGTAGATCGGCAGGTCGCGGTTGAGCATCGAGCGCACCTGGACTGGCGAGGTGTGTGTGCGCAGCACCTGGCGCGAGCCCTCGGGCGCGATGTAGAAGGTGTCCTGCATGGAGCGCGCCGGGTGATCCGGCAGGAAGTTGAGGGCGTCGAAGTTGTGGTGCTCGGTCTCGACCTCGGGCCCCTCGGCGATCTCCCAACCCATGGCGACGAAGACGTCGGCGACCTGCTCGGCGATCACGGTGATGGGATGACGGGCGCCGACCGGGCGACGACCGCTGGGCAGCGTCACGTCGACCGATTCGGCGACGAGGACCGCCGCGTCACGTTCGGCCTCGAGGGTCGCGGTCCGCGATTCCAGCGCCGCGGTCACCCGACCCCGAACCTGGTTCACGAGCTTGCCGGCCTCCGAACGCTGCTCCTTCGGCAGGCTGCCGAGGGCGCGCCGGGCCAGTGCGATCGGCGACCGGTCGCCGAGGTGCGCGGACTTCGCCGCGGACAGCTGCTCGAGATCGGCCGCCGCCTCGAAGGCCTCGACGGCCGACGTCGCCGCCGCCTCGAGGTCGTCGGGTCCGGGGAATACCGTTTCGTCGGCGGAAGTGGCCACGGTCGGCGAGCTCCTCATGCGTGGGTCGGTGGGTGGACGGCGTCGTCGTCACGCGGAGGGCTGGTCGAGCGCGGGAGAACCGGCTCGAGGCGACCGTCAACGGCGGCGATGACTCCCATCGAGGGTAGTCGACCGCCGCGAGGCGCTGACCTGCAGGGAGGCGTCGCCTCCGGGAAGTGCGTCCGCTCCGCGACGCGGTGCGGGCCGAAGAGCGAGGACACGAGCCGTCACCGCGCATCCGATCCCGGCGATCAGCCACATGCGGCCGCCCCCGAGCAGCCCGTACCGCGACACCATCAGGACGGCGACACCGAGGCACACCAGGACGCCCGCCAGGGTCACGTCCCGCACGCGTCCGGCACGGCGGGCGGCCGGGTCGTCCCACCACGGGATCGACCGGTTCTCCAACGGAGACAGCATCGCGACGACGGGAACCATCAGGGCGAGGAGCAGCATCGTCTGCAGTCCGACGACGATCGGGAACGACGCGGAGTGCACGTCGGCGCGATCCAGGCCCGAGGCCGCGCCCAGGACGATGACCGCGGCGAGGACCGGGAGGTGCCAGAGATACAGCGTCATCGCACCACGGTTGCCGAGGACTACCCACCACCAGACCCGCGGACGGTCGGCGATGCTCACCAGTACTCGACGCACCGCGATGGCGCCCGCGCACAGCACGATCGCGTGACCCGCGAGAAGCAGGCTGGGCGGGCTCATGTTCGACAGCTGCTGGCCCGGCACCGTGACGAGGGAGACCTCATACGGACCCCACTGCACGAGCCCGGCGTCGAGGATCAGGGCGCCGATCGCCACGGCCGCCGCGGTTCCCGGACGTAGGATTCGCCGCGCGTAGGCGACACCGAGTACAGCCGGGATCGTCCAGACGGTGAGGAAGTTCAGGTAACCGAGCCACGACGGCCCGTGGTCGAGTCGGACGGCGTCGATCAGTGCCGTACTCCCCCAGCAGGTTCCGAGTGCGATCGCCACCTGGAGAGATGTGCGGATCCGCTGCAGCAGTGGGACGACGGCCAGCACGAGCAGGTACGCACCGAGGAACCAGAGCAACTGCACCCCAAGGCGTGCGACGACATCGGCCGCGGCGTCGAGGCCGGCCGTCGTCAGTCCGGCCAGCACGACGAGTACGACTCCGAGGTACCAGCCGAGCGGCCGAAGAAGACGCTGGGTACGCGTGAACAGCCAGTGCCCGGCTGACGGGGTGTCGCCGGGAGCCCGGGACATCCAGCCGTGCGTCGACGCCGCGGCCCCCGCGAAGAAGAACAGCGGCAGCACCTGGAGCAGCCAGGTGGCCGGCTGCAGGATCGGCACATCCCCGAGTGTGTTGCCGAGGTGGATCGCGCCGTCGGACGTGTCGACGGTCAGCATGATCGAGTGACCGGCGACCACCACGAGCAGCGAGCAGATGCGGATGAGGTCGATGACCCGATCCCGGTCTCCGGTGAGGGCGGCCAGCTCGAGTGGTGTCGGCAGACTCCCGGACTTCCGGCGGGGTGACGTCGTGAGCATGCGTCGAGTGTCGCCGGGTACGCGCCGCCGGACCTGAGCAGAATTACTCGGTCGGGGTCGGCAATCCCCGCAGCCCCGCTCCGCGATCCGCCGCCGAAAGCCACCCCCGAAACCCGCCCCCGGAATCCGCCCTCCAGAGGCGGGCCGGCGACACACTGTCGTCGGTCGACTTCTGGAGGGCCGATCTCAGGGGCGCTTTTCAGCTGGTCGGGGTGTGGGCGCGAACAGCAACGGTCCCGGCACCATGCGTGCCGGGACCGTTGTCGGGAGAGCTACTTGCCGAAGCCGGCGCGCTTGAGGGCGTCGGCCATCGCACCGCTGGGCGCGGGCCTGCGGTCGTTGCGGTTGCTGCCGCCCGCGCGGTTGCCCGGGTTGCCGCGACCGCCCTGGCCGCCCTGACCACCGCGCTGATCGTTGCGGCGCTGACCACCACCGCGATTGCCGCCGTTGTCGCTGCGGGGCACACGGGCGCCGCCCTTGCCGCCGGTGTTGCCGGCACCTGGCTCGTCGTCGAGGCGCAGGGACAGGCCGATCCGCTTGCGTTCGACGTCGACGTCCATGACCTTCACCTTGACGATGTCGCCGGACTTCACGACCTCGTGCGGGTCGGAGACGAAGCGGTGGGCCATGGCCGACACGTGCACCAGGCCGTCCTGGTGGACGCCCACGTCGACGAAGGCACCGAAGGCCGCCACGTTGGTGACCTGACCTTCCAGCACCATGCCCGGTGTGAGGTCGGAGACCTTCTCGATACCGGCGGCGAAGGTCGCGGTCTTGAACTCCGGGCGCGGGTCGCGACCCGGCTTGTCGAGCTCGGCGATGATGTCGATGACAGTCGGACGACCGAAGGTCTCGTCGACAAAGTCGTCGGGACGCAGCTTGGTGAGGGTCGCGGTGTCGCCGATCAGCGAGCGGACGTCGGTGCCGACCTTGTCCAGAATCCGGGTGACGACCGGGTAGGCCTCCGGGTGCACGCTGGACGCGTCGAGCGGGTTGTCGCCGTCGGTGATCCGGAGGAAGCCGGCACACTGCTCGAACGCCTTGGGTCCGAGGCGCGGGACATCGGTGATCTGCTTGCGGCTGCGGAAGGCGCCGTTCGAGTCACGATGCGCGACAATCGATTCCGCAAGTCCGGCGGTGATTCCGGACACGCGGGACAGCAGCGGCACCGATGCGGTGTTCACATCCACACCCACCGCGTTCACCGCGTCCTCGACCACGGCACCGAGCGAGCGTGCGAGCAGCGTCTCGGAGACGTCGTGCTGGTACTGCCCGACGCCGATCGACTTGGGATCGATCTTCACCAGTTCGGCGAGCGGATCCTGCAGGCGGCGGGCGATCGACACCGCACCGCGGATCGACACGTCGAGGTCGGGCAGTTCCTTCGACGCGTATGCCGACGCCGAGTACACCGAGGCGCCCGCCTCCGACACGACGACACTGGTCGGCGGCTTCTTGCCGGAGTCCTTGATGGCGGCGATCAGTTCGCCGGCCAGCGCATCGGTCTCGCGGGATGCGGTGCCGTTGCCGATCGCGATCAGGTCGACGCCGTGCTTCTGGACGAGCGCTCCCAACACCGCGAGCGCGCCGGCCTTGTCGCGGCGCGGCTCGTGCGGGTAGATGGTGGCGGTGTCGACGACCTTGCCGGTCTCGTTGACCACGGCGACCTTCACACCGGTCCGCAGGCCGGGGTCGAGTCCCATCGTGGTGCGGGCACCGGCGGGTGCGGCCAGGAGGAGGTCCTTGAGGTTGGTCGCGAAGACCGCCACCGCATCGGCCTCGGCGGCCTGGCGCAGCCGCATCCGGACGTCGAGGGAGAGTCCGACGAACAGTTTGGTGCGCCACGCCCAGCGCACGGTGTCGGCGAGCCAGCGGTCGGCGGGACGGCCCTGATCGGAGATCCCGAACCGCGCGGCGATGCGCTGCTCGTACGGACCGGGTCCGGCCGGGCGGTCGGCCGCCTCCGGATCGGCGTCGAGGGTGACCGACAGGATCTCCTCGCGCTCCCCGCGCAGCACGGCGAGCACCCGGTGCGACGGGATCGAGGTGAAGGGCTCGGAGAAGTCGAAGTAGTCGGCGAACTTGGCGCCGGCCGACTCCTTGCCCTCGCGCACCGCGGTCCGCAGCACGCCGGTCTGCCACATCAGTTCACGCAGTTCACCGACCAGGTCGGCATCCTCGGCGAACCGTTCGACGGCGATCGCGCGCGCACCGTCGAGCTGCTCGGCGGTGAAGGTCGACGGGTCGGTGGTCGGGTCCGACAGGAGGGCGTCGGCCACCGGCTCGTGCCCGGCCTCGCGGGCGATCTGGGCCTTCGTGCGGCGCTTCGGCTTGTAAGGCAGGTAGATGTCCTCGAGGCGGGCCTTGGTGTCGGCCGCGAGGATTCGTGCGTCGAGTTCGGGGTCGAGCTTGCCCTGGGCGGCAATCGACTCGCGGACCGACTGACGCCGGGCCTCGAGGTCGCGGAGGTAGCCGAGACGCTCGTCGAGGGTGCGCAGCTGGGCGTCGTCGAGACCGCCGGTGACCTCCTTGCGGTACCGGGCGACGAACGGGACCGTCGACCCGCCGTCGAGCAGTTCGATCGCGGCCCGGACCTGACCGACGCCGACGCCGAGTTCGGTGGCGATCGCCGACGCGATGCGGCTGTTCACGACTGCGGGGTCGGGAGCGGGCACCGTCTGCGGGGTCGCGGCCTCCGATGGGGCGGGAACTGCGGGAGCGGACTCGGGCTGGGGCGCGGAGGCGGGTGACACGGTTTCTGACACGATCGCCGACCCTACCGGCCGCCTCGGACAGCTGTCAGCCGCGACCCACCGCCTTGTGGACGCGCGCACTCTCGTACAGACAGATCGCCGCCGCGGCGGCGACGTTCAGGCTCTCGGCGCGTCCGCGGATGGGGATGGACACCCGGTGGTCGGCGGCCGTCTGGATGCCGGCGGGCAGCCCGTGGGCCTCGTTGCCGAAGAGCCAGCCGATCCGGCCGGACAGCACCTCGGCGGCGTGGTCGAGGTTCACCTCACCGTCGGCGGCGGTCGCGAGCAGCGAGATGCCGGCGTCGGAGATGGCATCGAGACCCTCGGTCAGGGTGCGCTGCCGCACCACCGGCACGGTGAAGACACTGCCGGCGCTCGCGCGGACACATTTCCCGTTGTGGGGATCGACCGCGTCACCGAGCAGCACGACGGCGTCGGCGCCCATCGCGTCGGCGCATCGGATGAGCGTTCCGGCGTTCCCGGGTTCCCGAGGTTCGACGGCGATCGCGAGCAGCCGCGGCTCGTCGGCGAGAACGGTCTCGAGCGGCACGTCGAGGAGCGGGCAGACGGCGAAGATCCCGGGCGGGGTCGAGGTCTCCGCGAGCTTCGACGCCGCTCGAGCAGAGATGACGAGAACCGGGACGCCGGCCGACTCGGCAGCATCGGTGATCTCCCGATGCCGGAGCCGGTCCTCGTCGGCGACCAGCACGACCTCGGCGCGTTCGACCGCGAGAGCCGAGGACACCGAGTTGGCCCCCTCGGCGAGGAAACGCCCCTGCTCGCGCCGCTCGGCGGCGCGATGGAGCTTTGCATACGACACGACCCGCGAGGATCGCTCGGACAGGATCTCCGTCATCGGATCATCCCTCGGGCGACTCGCGGGTCGTGTGTGGTGTGGCGCAATCAGGCAGCCGGGGCGTTGACGTCGGCCGGCAGAGCCTTGCGGGCGACCTCGACCAGGCCGGTGAAGGCCTCGGAATCGGTCACCGCGATGTCGGCGAGCACCTTGCGGTCAACCTCGACACCAGCGGCCTTGAGGCCCTGGATGAAGCGGTTGTAGGTGATGTCGTTGGCGCGGGCCGCAGCGTTGATACGCGCGATCCACAGCTTCCGGAACTCACCCTTGCGGGCGCGACGGTCCCGGTAGGCGTAGGTCATCGAGTGGAGCTGCTGCTCCTTGGCCTTGCGGTAGAGGCGCGACCGCTGTCCGCGGTAGCCCTTCGAGGCCTCGAGGGTGGACCGACGCTTCTTCTGGGCGTTCACTGCCCTTTTCACGCGTGCCATGTGTTAAATCCTTTTGCTTGTCAGAGGTCTGGGTTCGCGCGCGTCAGATGTTCAGCAGGCGCTTGATGCGAGGGGTGTCGTTCTCGCTGACGACGGTGGTGCCGTCGAGACGACGGGTGCGCTTGGAGGGCTTGTGCTCCAGCAGGTGGCGGCGGTTGGCCTTCTGACGGACGATCTTGCCGCTGCCGGTCACCTTGAATCGCTTCGCGGTGCCCTTGTGGGTCTTGCTCTTAGGCATGTCTTTCCTTCTGTCGGGCGAACTCGGGCAGCCGAACCTGACCAGGTCCGGCTGGAATCCGGGTTCACGTCTCGTGATCTCGGCCGGGACGGGGCATGCACCCGCGTCCGGCCGAACGGCTCAGCTCTCGTCCGGCGCGTTCTTCGGGCCGCCGGAACGTTCGCGGCTCTCTTGCGCCTTCTGGCGGGTCTTCGCACCCTTGTGCGGGGCGAGGACCATCGTCATGTTGCGACCGTCCTGCTTGGCCGAGGTCTCGACGAAGCCGTAATCGGCGACATCGTTGCCCAGGCGCTGCAACAGGCGGTAGCCGAGCTCAGGACGGGACTGCTCGCGGCCGCGGAACATGATGGTCACCTTCACCTTCGACCCCGCCTCGAGGAACCGGACGACGTGACCCTTCTTGGTCTCGTAGTCGTGGTCGTCGATCTTGGGGCGGAGCTTCTGCTCCTTGATGACGGTCATCTGCTGATTGCGACGCGATTCGCGCTGCTTCTGGGCCGCTTCGTACTTGAACTTGCCGTAGTCCATGATCTTGCAGACCGGCGGACGGGCGTCGGGAGCCACCTCGACGAGGTCGAGGTCAGCTTCGTAAGCCAAGCGAAGCGCATCTTCAACACGCACGATGCCCACCTGCTCCGAGTTGGGTCCGACGAGTCGGACCTCAGGGACGCGGATGCGCTCGTTGATGCGGGTCTCAGTGCTGATGGGGCCTCCTAGTTCAATCCTGCAGTGGTAACCGTCGCGTCGTGGCGAGGGTCGTGTGCAGGAGAACGAGCGCAAACCTCAGCAAACGAGCCCCGGGACAGTGTCCGCGGGGCTCCGTTACCGACCGATTCTCTTCACTGCATCTCGAGGGCACAGCGCGGCCGATCTCTCCAGTCGCATCACGAGGATGCGATCTGCGACGATCGGCGTGAACCGGACCGTGCGACTGCGGCGAACTCGCCAGGCGAGGACTCGCGTCGAACGGTGGGAGCGGAACTCCACTTACGACCCCGGCGCATACCAGGGCGGTCGTGCTATGGGAGTCTAACAGCCATGGCCGAGAACCCCAATTCGTCACAAGCACCGACACCCCAGGGGGGTGCGACGGGCAGTGGCTCCGACATCGATGATGCGGCACGCACTGACTTCGACAACGTCCGTGACCTGGGAGATATTCCGGCCATCGAGGTCATCACCCGGTCCATCGTGATGCTCATGAGTGCCGCCGCCGAGAAGTTGGGCCTGGCCGAGGGCACCCCGGAGGACCGGATCGACCTGCCCGAGGCCCGCACCCTCATCACCGCGCTGGCCGGCCTCGTCGATGCGTCGAAGGCCGACCTCGGCATCCATGCCGCCCCGATCCGCGACGGCCTCAAGGGCCTGCAGCTCGCCTTCCGCGAGGCCAGCGCCTACCCGGACGAGCCCGGCGAAGGACCCGGCGAGAAGTACACCGGCCCGGTGCGGGCGCCGAAGAAGTAGGCGGACCTCGATACGCGGCGTCCTCGCTTCGCTCGGTCGTCGCTACTCGGCCGGCCGGCCGGGCGCGGGTCCCGCGTCGGTCGCTCGATCGTCGCCGGTCGGCCGGCAGGGCTCTGCTGGTTGAGCAGGTCAAGAGCGTAGCGACGAGCCGTGTCGAAACCACTAACCTGGACTCATGACGAATCCCGGAGAGTCCGACGCACCGAACACGTCCCCGTCGGACGACATCATCGATGCGGAGATCGTGCACACCGGCCCGGTACCGGGAACCCTCCCCGACCCCGACTACACCGAGAGCGGTGTCCCGACCTTCGACTTCGTCCGCGACAAGATCGAGAACCGGATCACCACTGCGATCGGCTCCCAGGAACTCGCCGAGGCGAGTGCCGAAGGCCAGAGCGTCGACGAGATGATGCGCAAGCGCGACGAGGCCGCGAAGAAGCGGCTCGAGGAGATCCGCAAGTCGATGGGCCAATAGCCCAACCGTACGCACAATCGCCACTTCCGAGCAGAGGCGCTGGCTGTAACCAGCACTGCTGCAACGGAAGTGGCGATTCTGCTGTGGCTGTCAGCCGGCCGAGGCGACCGTCTCGTCGACCTCGAGGATCTCGGCGAGGAACTTGCCGGTGTGGCTGCCCGGGGCGACCGCGATGTCCTCGGGGGTGCCCTCGGCGACGACCGTGCCGCCGCCGCTGCCACCCTCGGGTCCCATGTCGATGACCCAGTCGGCAGTCTTGATGACGTCGAGGTTGTGCTCGATGGTGATGACCGTGTTGCCCTTGTCGACGAGGCCGTTGATCACCGCGAGGAGCTTCTTGATGTCCTCGAAGTGCAGGCCGGTGGTCGGCTCGTCGAGGATGTAGACGGTGCGACCCACCGACCGCTTCTGCAGCTCCGACGCCAGCTTCACGCGCTGCGCCTCGCCACCCGACAGGGTCGGGGCCGGCTGTCCGAGGCGGACGTAACCGAGACCGACGTCGTTGAGGGTCTTGAGGTAGCGATGGATCGAGGTGACCGGCTCGAAGAAGTCGGCGGCCTCCTCGATCGGCATGTCGAGAACCTCGGCGATGGTCTTGCCCTTGTAGTGGACCTCGAGGGTCTCGCGGTTGTAGCGGGCACCGTGGCACACCTCGCACGGGACGTAGACGTCCGGCAGGAAGTTCATCTCGATCTTGATCGTGCCCTCGCCGGTGCAGGCCTCACATCGGCCGCCCTTGACGTTGAACGAGAACCGGCCCGGCTGGTAGCCGCGCACCTTGGCCTCGGTGGTCGCCGCGAACAGGGTGCGGATCTTGTCGAAGACGCCGGTGTAGGTCGCCGGGTTGGAGCGCGGGGTGCGTCCGATCGGCGACTGGTCGACCTGGACGAGCTTGTCGAGGTTGTCGAGTCCCTTGATCCGAGTGTGGCGGCCGGGCACCTGACGTGCGCCGTTGAGCTTGTTGGCGAGCACTGTCGCGAGGATGTCGTTGACCAGCGTCGACTTGCCGGAGCCGGACACACCGGTCACCGCCGTCATCACGCCGAGCGGGAACGACACCTCGATCCCGCGCAGGTTGTGCTCACGCGCACCGACGACGGTCAGCTGACGCTTGCGGTCGATCGGCCGGCGGATCTCCGGGATCGGGAGTGAATCCCGGCCCGAGAGGTATGCACCGGTCAGCGACTGACGGTTCTTCAGCAGGTCCTTGTAGCTGCCGCTGTGCACGACGTGACCGCCGTGCTCACCGGCCCGGGGACCGATGTCGACGATCCAGTCGGCGGACCGGATGGTGTCCTCGTCGTGCTCGACGACGATCAGCGTGTTGCCCAGGTCGCGGAGTCGGGTGAGGGTCTCGATCAGTCGACGGTTGTCGCGCTGATGCAGACCGATCGACGGCTCGTCGAGGACGTAGAGGACACCCGCGAGTCCGGAGCCGATCTGCGTCGCGAGACGGATGCGCTGGGCCTCGCCACCCGACAGCGATCCGGCCGCACGCGACAGCGACAGGTACTCCAGTCCGACGTCGAGCAGGAAGCGGATGCGTGCCTGGACCTCTTTGAGCACGCGGCCGGCGATCGCGGCCTGACGCTCGTCGAGGTGGAGGTTGTCGAGGAAGTTCGCGCAGTCGGCGACCGACAGCGCACAGACCTCGGCGATCGACTTCGGGCCGTACTCGGGATGGTCGAGGGTGACCGCGAGGATCTCCGGACGCAGACGCGCACCCTGGCAGGCGGGGCACGGCACGTCGCGCATGTACCCCTCGTAGCGTTCCTTCATCTGCTCGGACTCCGTCTGGTCCATCCGCCGGGCGAGGAACGACATGACGCCCTCGAACTCGGTGTAGTACGAGCGGGTTCGTCCGTAGCGGTTGCGGAACTTCACGTGCACCTGGTGGTCGCTGCCGTTGAGCAACGCTCGACGAGCCTTGACCGGAAGCTTCTTCCACGGGGTGTTGATGTCGAAGCCCATCTGGTCGGCCAGACCCGACATCAGGCGCAGGAAGTAGTCTGCGTTGTGGCCGGTCGACCACGGCGCGATCGCACCCTCGGCGAGGCTCATCTCCGGGTCGGGCACGACGAGTTCCTCGTCGACCTCCTTGCGGATGCCGAGGCCGTCGCACTCGGGGCAGGCGCCGTAGGGCGAGTTGAACGAAAACGAGCGCGGCTCGAGGTCGTCGATCGCGATCGGGTGGGCGTTGGGGCACGCCATCTTCTCGGAGAACCGACGCTCGCGGTTCGGGTCGTCCTCTTCGAGGTCGACGAAGTCGAGCACGATGATGCCGTCGGCGAGCCGCAGCCCGGTCTCCACCGAATCGGTGAGACGCTGCTTGGCGCCGGCCTTGACGACGAGGCGGTCGACGACGACCTCGATGTCGTGCTTCTCCTGTTTCTTCAGCTTCGGCGGGTCGGTCAGCTGGTGGACGACGCCGTCGATGCGGGCGCGCGAGAAGCCCTGGGTCTGGAGTTCGGCGAAGAGGTCGACGAACTCGCCCTTGCGGGTTCGGACCACGGGCGCGAGGACCTGGAAGCGGGTGCCCTCCTCCATGGCGAGCACCTGGTCGACGATCTGCTGCGGCGTCTGCTTGGCGATCGCCTCGCCACAGATCGGACAGTGCGCCTTACCTGCGCGGGCATACAGCAGACGTAGGTAGTCGTAGACCTCGGTGATGGTGCCGACCGTCGACCGCGGGTTGCGGTTGGTCGACTTCTGGTCGATGGACACCGCCGGCGACAGACCTTCGATGAAGTCGACGTCGGGCTTGTCCATCTGACCGAGGAACTGCCGGGCGTAGGCCGAGAGCGACTCGACGTAGCGACGCTGGCCCTCGGCGAAGATCGTGTCGAAGGCGAGGGACGACTTGCCCGACCCCGACAACCCGGTGAACACGATGAGGCTGTCCCGGGGGAGGTCGACATCGATGCCGCGAAGATTGTGTTCGCGGGCACCTCGGACGATCAGACGATCAACCACTGCAGTCCTAACATTCTTTTCAAGTCAGAGTCTTCTCAAACTCACCGGGGCGCACGGGTGGCGCATGGGCACCGTAACGACGGGCACCGACAATTCTGTTCCGCATGCGTCGGCCCGGATGGGATTCGAGGCCCGCGGGCCGGACGATCGGTCTCGCCATCCGCGCATACACCATCGGACCGATAGTCCACGATACCCGCGCCCCGGCCACGCCCGACCGTCGCGAGCGTCACACACCGGACAAGCGGTGTCATAGCCTTGTCCCATGACTTCAGCGACACCGATCAGCGACTCCTACACCGGCGATCTCTCCGAGTCGAAGACCCCGCAGCGACGCACCCTGGACTCGGCCACCATCGTCAAACTGTCCGTCGGGTCGATGGACAACAACGTGTACGTGGTGACCTCGAAGGCCACCGGCGACCAGCTGATCATCGACGCCGCGAACGACGCAGACACGATCATCGCCACCCTCGACGCCATCGGCGGGAAGCCCGCACTGATCTTCACCACCCACCAGCACTTCGACCACGTGCAAGCCCTCGCCGCTGTTGCCGAGCACACCGGCGTCCCGACCGCTGCCGGCCGGTTCGACGCCCCTGAGTTGCCGGTCGCCCCGGATCGTCTCGTCGACGACGGCGACGTGATCGAGGTCGGCGACCTCCGCTTCGAGGCGATCCACCTCGTCGGCCACACCCCGGGCTCCATCGCCCTGGCCCTCACCGACGGCGACACCGTCCATCTGTTCACCGGCGACTGCCTGTTCCCCGGCGGCATCGGCAAGACCTGGAAGTCCGAGGACTTCGACACCCTCATCGAGGACGTCTCGACGAAGCTGTTCGACCGCTTCGGCGACTCGACCGTCGTCTACCCCGGCCACGGGAAGGACACCACCCTCGGCGCCGAGCGTCCGTCGCTGCAGGAGTGGCGCGAACGCGGCTGGTGACACCCCACAAACCCACCCTTTTTCCGTAGACGCGCCCCTCATGACGGGGTGGGTTCACGGAAAAGGGGTGGGTTTGCTTCAGGTTTGGGCATGGGCCTCTCCGGATACCTGACATCCGAAACGCTCTCCCGATCGTGACCTCGGTGCTCCCCGAAGTTCCCGAACGGATCACGAAGAGTCGATTCACCTGCATGTATCCGAAGGGCGGGTAGCGTTGATCAGGCCAGAAATGCGCTGTACCCCGACGGATCTCGAACCGCACTCGATCGAAGAAGGTTGTGACCGATGATTCTCCGCCGTATCGCCCGCCCGCTCCTCGCATCTGCGTTCGTCGCCAGTGGCGTCGACGCCATCCGGAGCCCGAAACCGATCGCGCAGTCCGCGGCGCCGCTCGTCGACAAGGCGCGCACCGCTCTGCCCCAGGAGGTCGCGGACAAGGTCCCGGAGAACACCGAGACGCTGGTCCAGATCAACGCCGCGGCGCAGATCGGCGGCGGCATCCTGCTGGCGACCGGCAAGTTCCCGCGCCTCGCCTCGGTGGTCCTGGCCGGAACCCTGATCCCGACGACGGCCGCCGGCACGGACTTCTGGAACGAGGCCGACCCGGTCCGCAAGGAAGCCCAGCGCGACGCGTTCATCAAGAACGTCGGCCTGCTCGGCGGCGTGCTGCTGGCCGCGGTGGACACCGAGGGCAAGCCGTCGCTCGCGTGGCGCGGCAAGCAGAAGGCCAGTGCCGTCGCCGCAGCACTCCCGATCGGTGCCGCTGCCGGCCACTCGACCTGGGACACCCTCGTCGAGCGCGGCCATGAGGGCGCCGAGATCGTCGGCGAGCGGTCGGCCGAGGCCGGCGACCTGCTGAGCAAGGGCGCCCACGTGCTGTCCGAGCGTTCCGCGGAATGGACCTCCGAGGCCGCCGCCAAGTTCCGCGAGCACGCCCCCGAACTGGCCGAGTCCGCGCAGAAGCGTTCGCTCGAGATCGCGGAGCGGGCCGCCGACACCGCGGCCGAGGTCGCCGACCGTCTGCGCGACCGCGCCCCCGTTCTGGCCGACGCCGCCATCGTGCGTTCGTCGAACTTGGCCGACGCCGCGCTCGATCGCTCGTCGGAACTGGCCGAGACCGCACGCAAGCGCGGACCGAAGCTGGCCAAGCAGGCGCAGAAGCGCGCGAAGAAGGCCAAGAAGCAGGCCGCGAAGAACGCTCCGAAGTTCGCCGACGTCGCCCGCGACCGTTCTGCCGAGTTCGCCGACATCGCCCGGGATCGCTCGACCGAGTTCGCCGAACTCGCACGCGCCCGGTCGGCCGAGCTCGCCGAGTCCGCCCGGCATCTCGCGGCCGCCGCCGAGGAGACCGCGGCGCACACCGCAGACGAGGGTCGCAAGCGTTGGCGCAAGGCGCGCGGCTGACCGTCCTGCCCGGTAGCCCGATGCGAGGACGACGCTGAGCACCACCGACAACCACACGGACGCGGCACACCCACCAGAGAACTACCCCTGGGTGTCCGCGTCCGTTGTGGTCGAGCGGGACCCACAGTCTGCTCCCCCACCCGGTACGCGCCTGGTGGTGGCGGTCGGCTCGAACGCGGCGCCGAGCGTGTTGCGCCGCAAGCTCGGCCACCTCGACCCCACCGGCGTCCTGCACCTGACGCGGGTACGGGTCGCCAACATCACAGTCGGTCATTCCGCCCACGTCGCGGTTCGCGGATACGTTCCCGCGGCACCCGTCCGCGCAGGTCACGGCACCGTGGAGACGGTGGCCGCCTGGCTCTCACCCCCGCAGACCGAGGCGCTGGACCTCACCGAACCCAACTACGATCGACGGACAGTGAACACGCACGACCATCCCCTGATTCTCGGTGACCCTCGGCTGCCCGCCGACGCTCCCGCCACTCCGGACGAGTTCGACATCTACGTGTCGCGTCACGGAGTCCTCGCCGACCCCGCGACCCACACGCCGCTGCCGTTCGGCACCCAGGCCGGCGTGTTCGGCTGGCTGCAGCGGCATCTCGACGACCCTGCCCTGCGAGGCACGGCGGCCGAGGTCTGCGCACGACTGGCGACCGGCGATCACGCGACCCGGATGACGGGGCAGATCAGGGATGCCCGACTGTCATGGACGGCGTGGCCCGTCGACGCGCGAGGAGTTGTGCAGTGACCGCACTGTCCCCCGACACCGACCCTCGGATCAGCGAGGAACAGGAACACCTCGACCGCGTCTACGGTCGTCTCGACCGGATGCGCCAGACCACACAGCGCCGCCTGTCCTCGACCCTGAGCGAGCGCGGTGGGACCCCGCAAGCACTCTCTGAGCGCGAGTCCTACGAACGGATGTACAACGAGGATCTCGCGAAATTCGATGCCGCCGAACACAATCTGTACTTCGGCCGCCTCGACCTCGACGACGGTGAGATCCGGCGGATCGGGCGAATCGGCGTCCTCGACGACGGCCTCGGTGACGACGGTACGCACGACCACACCGCGACCGACGCAACGCTGCTGCTCGACTGGCGTGCACCGCTCGCGCGTCCCTTCTACCTCGCCACCCCGGCGGCGCCCGAGGAGGTCGCCCGCCGTCGCCACATCCGGACCCGCAGTCGCAAGGTCCGGGGGGTCAGTGACGAATCGCTGACCGCCGGCGATGCCCTCCTCGACGACTTCGGCCACGGCGACGTCGTCAACGAATCCGCCCTCGTCGCCGCGCTGAACGCGGCGCGGACCGGCGAGATGACCGACATCGTCGAGACCATCCAGCGGGAGCAGGACCTCATCATCCGGTCGACGCACCGGGGTGTGACGGTCATCCAGGGCGGGCCGGGCACCGGCAAGACGGCCGTCGCGCTGCACCGCGCCGCCTACCTGCTCTACACACATCGCGAGATTCTCTCGCGCAGCGGCATTCTCATCATCGGACCCAACGACGACTTCCTCAGCTACATCGGTCAGGTCCTGCCGTCGCTCGGTGAGTCCGGCGTACTTCTCTCGACGATCGGCGACCTGTTCCCCGGCGTCCGGGCCCGCAGTGAGGACCCGCGTGTCACCACCGGGGTGAAGGGCGCCCTGCGGATGGTCGACGTCCTCAAACGTGCGGTGCGGGCCAAGCAGTCCCTGCCGTCCCGGCCGGAGCCGGTCGATTTCGACAGCTACCGGGTCGAGATCGACTCCGAACTGGTCAAAGCCGCACGGGCCAAGGCCCGTTCGACACGGCGTGCCCACAACCAGTCGCAGAACGCCTTCCTCAAGGCCGGTCTCGCCGAACTCGCCCGGCGCCATGCCTCGACCATCGGTTCCAGTCTGCTCGACGGTTCGCAGTTGCTGAGCCCTGCCGACATCGCCGACATCCGCGACGACATGAGCCAGGACCCCGACATCCGTGCCGCGCTGCTGAAGTTCTGGCCGACCCTGACGCCGCAGGACATGCTGCGCGAGTTGCTGACCGACGAACGCGCCATCCGTAGGGCCACGCCCGGCTGGTCGGACGACGACCGGGCAGCGCTGCTGCGGAAACCGCGCACCTTCTCCACCACCGGGGAGGACTTCTCCCCCGCCGACGTTCCGCTACTGGACGAGCTGGCCGAACTCATCGGATACGGCACCGACGACGCCGAACGCGCCGAACGTGCACGCTGGCGGCGCCAGCTCGCCGAGGCGCAGGATGCTCTCGACATCCTCACCGGGTCGGCCCCACAGGATCTCGAGGACGAGCTCGATCCCGAGATCCTGATGGCCTACGACCTGATCGACGCCGAACAACTGGCGTCGCGACAGACCGAGACCCGACGCGCCACCACCGCCGAGCGCGCCTACGGCGACCGCACCTGGACCTTCGGTCATGTGATCGTCGACGAGGCGCAGGAGCTCTCGCCGATGGCATGGCGGATGGTGATGCGCCGCATCCCGAACCGGTGGATGACCATCATCGGTGACACCGCCCAGACATCCGACGAGGCGGGTACCCGGTCGTGGGGTGAGGTCCTCGAGCCGTACGTCGCGAAGCGATGGCAGTTCAAGGAACTATCGGTGAACTACCGCACGCCCAGCGAGATCATGACCTATGCCGCCCGTGTCCTCGACGAGATCGGCAACGGCGAGACCGCGCCGACCTCGTTGCGCAGCAACGGTATCGAGCCGGTGGCTATCCCGGTGGACGACACCGGTGACGCGGATGGCATCGCGGCCGGAGTACTCCACGCCGTCGATCTCGCCGAACCCGACGGACTCACGGCCGTCGTCGTCCCCGACACGCTGGTCGATGTGGTGGCCGCCGCTCTGGACCCGGACGCGTTCGATGCGAAGGGTGTGGAGGCGCCGAAGGTCTACACGGTCCGGACCTGCAAGGGGCTCGAGTTCGACACCACGATCGTGGTCGAGCCGGCAACGATCATCGCCCAGTCACCGCGCGGTCTCAGCGACCTGTACGTCGCACTGACCCGTGCCACTCAGCGTCTGGTGGTCGTGCACGACGAGCCGCTGCCCGCGGTGCTGGCGGATCTGCCTGCCGTCACCGACGCCGCGACTCCGCGTCGCTGATCGCTGCGTCGATCCGCGGTCCGAACTCCGACAGGGCGTCGCTGCCGACGATGCCGAGATGGTCGGTGTCGATGTCGATCCGCGTGACGCCACCGCCCAGGTAGGGCGCCCAGCGGTTCGGGCCCGCGTCCGCCGAGCCCTCGGTGTCGCTGTCGGCGGCGACGATGAGCATGGTGTCGCCGTCGTACGGTCGCGGCCGGTGCGAGATCGTGCGCTCGGCAGAACTCGTCATGCGCGTCAGCATCCGGTCGAAGGACTCCGCATCGAGCAATCCGAGTCCGGTGACCTTGTCCCGGATCGCGACGGCGATCGTCTCCGGCGCAACCGATCCCGCGTCGTCGGGGTCGACGAGCTCGTCGACGTCGATGACCTCACGCCAACCGCCGAGCAACTCCGAGGCCAGCTCTCGGGCGTCGATGTCCACCGACATCTCCCCCTCGTCCGTCCAACTCGTCGCCAGCTCTACGTCGTCGGCCGGGTAGCTGTCGAGCAGCCCCAGGAATCCGACGTCCTCGCCGCGCAACCGCAGTTCGACGGCCATCTCCTGCGCGATCAGGCCACCGATCGACCACCCCAGCAGGTGGTACGGCCCCTCGGGGGCGATGCGTCGGATCTCGTCGACGTAGCGAACGGCGAGATCGTGCACCGTGGCGTCGGGGAGATCGCCGGCCACCACATACGGATCCTGGAGTCCGTACACCGGCCGGTCGTCGAGATGGGGTGCGAGACCGCCGAACAGCCACGCCAGTCCGTCGGCGGGATGCACACAGAACACCGGGTTCCGTGAGCCCTCACGGCGCAGCGGTACGACGACGCCGCCGTTCTTCGGGTCGGCCGCGACTGTTTCGGCGGATTCCGGTTCGAGGTGTGCGGCCAACCGAGCGCCGAGGTCGCGAGGGGTGGGTCCGGCGAACACCCAGGCGACCTCGACCGGGATGCCCGTACGGCGACGGAGTTCGGCGACGAGACGGACCGCGGACAGTGACGTCCCACCGACGTCGAAGAATCCCTGGGCCGCGCTCGTGACCGCGACCCCGGTGACCGTGGACATGCACTCGGCGACGAGCTCCTCCCACTCCCCGGCCGGCGCCACCGGCTGCTCCGCGGCGTGTGCGTTGTGAGCGGTCTCCCGAATCACCGCCGACATCTGCGCGTGGTCGGGTCGTCCGTCGTCCCCGACGGGGATCTCGCCGACGATGGTCAGGACCGACGGGACACAGTGCGGTGCGATGACTTCGACGGCAGCGCGACGTAGATCATCAGCGGTGATGGTGTCGGTGGTGATGCCTTCGTGGTCGGCGCTCACCCATCCATGGATCTCGACACCGTCGTCGCTCGGGACAGCGACGACACCGCTCGCTCGCACACCGTCGAGTTCGGCGAGGGCCGTCTCGACCAGGTCGAGATCGACGCGCAGCCCGCGTAGCCGGACCTGACGGTCGAGCCGGCCGAGGACCTCGATCCCCGGTTTCGCGCCGTCATCCAGCCACCGTGCGAGCACACCCGTCGACTGGCCGTCGTGGCGCAGTTCGCCGGGGATTCGGGCCGGCAACGCCCGCCCGGCGGTGTCGACGACGACCGCACCCGGCGCACCCTCGGTACTGAGTCGACGACGATCGTCCTCGGTCACCAACTCGATCTCACCCAGCAGGGTGGTGGCCGGTTCGTCCGTCGTGATCGCATCGATGATCCGCTCGAAGACATCGCGGAACACCGCGACCGTCGCCGGCTCGAAGAGCGCTGCTGCGTAGTCGATCTCGCCGGTGATCACCATCCCGTCGCGGGTCGTGGTCTCCGCGAGCCCCAGTGTGAGGTCCACCTTGGCCGGCGGGGGTCCGGGGTCGACGGGCTGCGCGCGGAGACCGTCGGCGATCTCCGACGGCACCGCAAACCGGTCGGTGTGTCCGGCAGAGGTGTCGGCCAGGTAGTTGATCATGACCTGGACGAGCGGGGCGTGCGCGGTGGACCGGACGGGCGTGAGGCGCTCGACGAGCGTCTCGAACGGGATGTCCGCGTGGGCGAAGGCCGCCGCATCGGTGTCGCGTACCTGATCGAGCAGATCGGCGACGGTGTCATCGGTTCCGACCCTCGTGCGCAGGACGACGGTGTTGATGAACATGCCGATCATGCGCGTCGTCGCGGCCTGCCCACGACCCGACACCGCGGCCCCGATACTCACGTCGTCGACATCGGCGAGTCTGGCGAGCGCCGCGGCGAAGGCGGCGTGGCACACCATGAACGGGGTCAGCCCGTGCGCCCGGGCGGTACGGGCGACCGCGGCGCTGCGTTCGGGCCCGAGTTCGATCGGCAGTCGTCCGCCCCGGTGATCGATCACCGGCGGTCGCGGCCGGTCCGTCGGAAGGTCGAGCGCCGCGGGGATGCCGTCGAGCGCCGTCGACCAGTAGTCGAACTGGGCAGTCATCAGCGAGGTCGGGTCGTCGAGGTCACCCAGAGTCTCACGCTGCCAGAGCGTGTGGTCGACGTAACCCACCGCCAGCGGCTCCGGTGCGGGCAGATTCGTTCCCGACGCTCGCACCTGGTACGCGACCAGCAGTTCCCCGGTCAGGATCTGCAGGGATGCGGCATCACCGGCGATGTGGTGGATCACCACGACGACGCGGTATCCGCCGTCGATGGGCGCGATCGCGACCCGCACCGGGAGGTCGACGGTGACGTCGAATCCCTCGGCGCAGACGGCCATCGCGGCGTCGAGATCGGCTGTCACGTTCCAGCGCAAGCGGGTTGCCGCGTCACTCGTGTCGAGCACGAGCTGTACCGGTGTCCCATCGTCCGCCATCGGGAAGACGGTGCGCAGCGGTTCGTGTCGGGCGATGACGTCGAGCAAGGCCTCGCGCAACGCGGCGAGGTCTGGGTCGCCGAGTACATCGAAGGCGACGGGCATGTTGTACACCGGCGACGCCACATCGAACTGGTTGATGAACCAGATGCGTTGCTGCGCATACGACAACGGAACCCGCTCCGGGCGCCGGCGACGACTCAACGGCTGCGCCGACAGTCGCCGCCGGGTCAGCGTACGCGCGAGCTCTCTTACGGTCGGAGCGCGGAAGATGTCGCGGATGTCGATGTCCGCCCCGAGACGTTCGGCGACGCCGGCCACCACACGCATCGCGGCGAGCGAGTGCCCGCCGAGGTCGAAGAACGGCACCGTCACCGAGACCTCGTCGAGGGCCAGGACGTCGGCGAAGACCGCCGCCAGGGCTCGCTCGATTCCGTCGGCGGGCGGGACGAACTCGGCCGACACCGCGGTCGGCGCGGGCAGCGCACGCCGGTCGAGCTTGCCGGTGGCGGTCAGCGGAACGTCGTCGAGGATCACCCACTGCGTCGGTCGCATGTACTGCGGCAGGGTCTCGGCCACGCGCGCCCGCACCGCGTCGAGGTCGACGTCGCCGGCCAGGTAGCCGACCAGGACCTCGCCGGTCGGTCCGCTCCGGACGGTCGCCGCGGCGTGGGTGATGCCGTCGATTCGCGCGAGGATCGATTCGATCTCCCCCAGCTCGATGCGCTGTCCGCGGAGTTTCACCTGGAAGTCGGCGCGTCCGAGGTATTCGAGTTCGCCTTCCGCGTTCCATCGGACCAGGTCACCGGTCCGGTACAGGCGGGCGCCCGGACGCCCGGTGGGGTCGGCGACGAAGCGTTCGGCGGTGAGATCCGGTCGGGAGGCGTACCCGCGGGCCAGCTGCCCGCCGCCGACATAGAGTTCGCCGACGACCCCGACCGGCGCGGGTTGCAGCCGGTCGTCGAGGACCCAGGTCGTGGTGTTCGCGATCGGCCGGCCGATCGGCACGGTCACCTCGTCGGTACCGAGGCGGTGAGCGGTGACCTCGACGGCGGCCTCCGTGGGCCCGTACAGGTTGTCCATGTCCGCGTCCGGGACGAGCGCACCCAGCGCGTGCGCGGTCGCGGCGGGAAGCGCCTCGCCGGAGGCGTGGATGCGTCGCAACGTCGCCAGGGCCGCGCGCCGCTCGGGGTCGTCGCCGATGTACTCGGCGAACGCCGCCATCATCGACGGCACGAAGTGGATCGACGTGATCCCCCGGCGTCGGATCTCGTCGAGGACGTAGGCCGGGTCGATGTGGCGGCCGTCCTCGGCGATCACCAGCCGGGCACCGGCCATCAGTGGCGCGAACAGCTCCGGCACCGACACGTCGAAGGTGGCCGGGGTCTTCAGCATCACGACGTCGTCGGTGCTCAGCGGTTCCCGGATGTGCATCCAGGCGAGACGGTTCAGGACTGCTCGGTGACTGACCGTGACGCCCTTGGGTGTTCCCGTCGATCCCGAGGTGAACAGTGTGTACAGCGCGTTGTCGGGGTCGACCACCCGACGGAATGCGGTGCGGGACACCGCCGCGGCGTGGTCGTCGGCAACCGGGGTGTCGGCGTCGACCACCAGGACCTCCGGTCTGACGCCGACGAGGACCTCGGGCCGGGGGTCGGCGGCCAGGATCGCCGAGATCGACGCCGCGTCGATCATCGCCGCGAGTCGCTCCGGCGGCGTTGCCGGGTCGATGACCGCGTAGGCGCCACCGGCGGCGACCACGGCGTGGATCGCCAGGACGAGCTCGACCGAACGCGGGATACACACGCCCACGGCAACATCCGGTCCCACGCCCTGGTCCGAGAGCCGCTGTGCGAGATCGGACACCCGGGTGGTGAACTCCGCGTAGGTCAGCGTCCGATCCCCCGCCACCAGAGCTATCGCGCCGGGTGCGCTCTGGGCAGCGGCGTCGACCGCCTCGGAGACCGTCGACCAGGGCACGGACAGGTCCGGCCCGGAGACCAGTTCGGCGATCCGGGCCCGCTCGGCGTCGTCGGTCAGATCGATCTCGCCCACCGACCGGCCGTCGATCTCCGTGCCGGTGAGAGCGTCGAGCACACGGATCAGCCGCGTGATCATCACCTCGATGGTCGACGCGTCGAACAGATCTGTCGCGTAGACGATCTCGACCGGCCACGCACCCTGCGGGTTCACGCTGACCGCGACCGTCATGTCGAGCTGAGTGGTCCCGGTGGACACCGCGAGAGGTTCCAGACGGAGTCCGCCGGCGGCCTCGGCTGCGTCGGCGGTCTCAGCAGAGCCCTCGGCGTGCAGCACCGACAGCATCACCTGGCTCAGCGGGGCGAAGGCCTCGGATCGCGCCGGGGACAACCGGTCCACGAGATAGTCGAACGGGACATCCGCGCGGGCGAGCGCGTTGACGTCGTCGACGCGGACGCGGTCGAGGAAGTCGCGGACACCGATCGACGGGTCGACCTCACTGCGCAGGACCAGGGTGTTGACGAACATGCCGACCAGGTCGTCGAGATGAGCGTGGCCACGTCCGGCGACCGGCGTGCTGATCGCGATGTCGCGGCTCGCCGACAGGCGGGCCAGGAGGATCGCGAGGGCCGCGTGAATCGTCATGAAGTCGGTGATCCCGCGATCCCGGGACACCGCGGAGATCCGGGCGGCCAGGTCGGCCGGGATCTCCGCGGTGACACGGCCACCACGCTGAGACGCGACCGGCGGCCGCGGGCGATCTGTCGGCAACGGCAGGAGGTCGGGCAGGTCGGACAACCGGTTGACCCAGTACCCGACCTGCTTGCCGAGCACCGACTCCGGGGCGTCGACATCGCCGAGGGTCTGCCGTTGCCACAGTGCGTGATCGGCGAACTGGACCGGTAGTTCGGTGAACGCCGGTGGCCGTCCCTCGGCACGCGCGAGGTAGGCCGTCCACAGGTCGGACAGCAACGGTCGCATCGACTCGCCGTCGGCAGCGATGTGATGGAGAAGTACGACGAGGAGGTGATCGTCACCGTCCGTGCGGTCTCCTCCCACTTCCAGGAGCCGTACGCGCAGCGGGATCTCGGTGGTGATGTCGAACCCGGGCGGCCCGAGGAGCACGGACAGGTCGTCGGCGGCGAACGGATCGGCGGGCAGCGTGTCGGTTTCCCACCGCAGTGCTGCTCGGGCTTCGTCGATGTCGAGGACTCGCTGGAAGGGTTCACCCGCGTCGGCCGGGAAAACGGTGCGCAGGATCTCGTGCCGCGCGAGCACATCGGTGACGGCCTCACGCAGCGCCGACCGATCGAGCGAACCGCGCAGTCGTACGGCCAACGGGATGGTGTAGGCAGCCGACTCCGGTTCGAACCGGTTGAGGAACCAGATGCGTTGCTGCGCATACGACAACGGAATCCGGTCCGGGCGGTCGACGACGCGCACCAGTGGCGCCTGCGGCGGCTCCGAGTCGAAGGCGGTCTCGATGCGCCGCGCGAGCCCGCGCACGGTCGGCGACTCGAAGACGTCGCGGACGCCCAGGCGGACGCCGAACTGGTCCCCGGCACGGGCGCTCAGTCGGGTCGCGGACAGCGAGTTCCCGCCGATGGCGAAAAAGTCTGCGGTGGCCGAGACCTTCTCGAGGTCGAGGATGTCGGCGACGACCGCGGCGAGGATTCGTTCGGTGTGACCCGACGGCGGTGTGTGGGTGTCGGTCGCGTCGGCGGTGTCGATCTCCGGCAACTGCCTGCGGTCGATCTTGCCGACCGGATTGCGCGGGAGCCGTTCCAGGACAGAGAGGCGCGCGGGAACCATGTACGGCGGTAGCTGCCCGGCGAGATGTTCGCGAAGGTCTGCGGTGTCGAGCTCTGTGTTCGGATCGAGGGGTTCGACGTACCCGGCGAGCTCCGAGACGGGGTCGCCCACGCCGATGACGACCGCGTTGCGCACGGCCGGGTGAGCGGTCAGGGTCGCTTCGATCTCACCGAGTTCGAGACGCTGGCCACGCAGCTTCACCTGGAAATCGCTGCGCCCCACATAGGTCAGTTCGCCGGTGCGCGACCGCCGGACGAGGTCGCCGGTGCGGTACATGCGGCTGCCCGGTGAGCCGAACGGGGCAGGCACGAAACGCTCGGCTGTGAGGGCCGGACGGTCGTGGTAACCGCGGGCGAGCTCCCCGCCGGCGAGATACAGCTCTCCGACGACGCCGGGTGGCACCGGATGGAGTCGGGCGTCGAGCACGTGCGCGGTGGTGCCGGGCACGGGACGTCCCAACCGGACCGGTTCGTCGAGGCCGATCGCCGGTGAGGTGACGCCGACGATCGTCGTCTCGGTGGGTCCGTAACCGTTGTGGAAGGCGGTGTGCGCGGCCCAACGGTCCTTCTCGGCATCGGGGACGGCTTCGCCGCCGACGAGCACGTTGGTGAACGGCAACGACGCGGGGTCGGGAAGTGAGGCGGCCACCGAGGTCACCAGGAACGCGTGTGTCGTCCGATGCGTCGTGACGAAGTCCGCCAGTTCGCGTCCACCGTAGATCTCCGGCGGGACGACGACGAGCGTGGCCGCGCTGCCGTAGGCGCCGAGGACCTCGAGGATCGAGGCGTCGAAGGCCGGTGAGCTGATACCCAGCCATCGGGCCTGCGGCCCTGATCCGTGACGGTCGCGCAGCACCGCGGCCACTCCTGACAGGCCCCGGTGGGTGACGAGCACACCCTTGGGCATTCCGGTCGAACCGGAGGTGAAGATCATGTAGGCGCCGTCGTCGGGGTACACGGGGCGCCGCATCGCGGGAGCCGACCGGGGCTCTCGTGACCTCAGTTCGGCGGCCCGGTCGGCGTCGAGAAGGATCCACTGCAACTCCCCGGTCGACGTCGGCACCGAGCCGTCTGTGAGCGCAACCTCGGCGCGCGCGGCTCCCACCACGCCGGCGATGCGATCCGCGGGATGGCGGGGATCGACCGGGCAGTACACCGCGCCGGCCTTGGCGACCGCCCACAGTGCGAGTTGTGCCCGTGCCGACCGCCGGAAGGCGCACACGACGACGTCGTCCGGACCGACGCGCTGTTCGACGAGTTCGGCGGCGAGATGAGAACTCGCGTTGTCCAACTCGTCATACGTCCAGCCGCCGAGGTCGTCGATGACGGCAGGGTGGTCGCCCCGCGATCGGACGGCGGCGGCGAGCAGTTCGGGAAGGGTCACGACACCCGGGTCCGGGTCACCGGAGACCAGCGGTCCCGTGTCCTCGTCGGCGGCGAGCAGTTCGAGATCGCCGACCGGCGTGGTGGTGTCGGCGACCGCCCCGACCAGGAGGCCGACGAAGCGGTCGGCCAGGCGCCGGGCGTCGGCATCGTCGTAGAGGTCGACGGCGTAGGTGAGGGTGCCGCGCCAGGGTGCGCCCGCCGCCCCGTCGGTGCGCACCGCGACCGTGAGGTCGAACTTGGCGGAGTCGTCCACGACGACCACCGGACTGATGTCGAGGCCGGCGAGCTCTGTGGACAACTCCGCGGGCAGCGTTGCGGTGTCGGCGGTGTCGGCGGTCGTCAGCAGGACCTGGACGAGCGGTGCGTAGGAGGCGGCCCGGGTGATCCCGAGCGCGTCGATCACCTCGTCGAAGGGGACGTCGGCATGTGCGAGGGCGTCGAGGTCGCCGTCGCGGATCTCGTGGAGGAGGTCCGCGAACCCGCCGTCCGCCACGACCCGGCTCCTCAGAGCGACGGTGTTGACGAACATGCCGATCAGGTCGTCGGTCTCGCCATCGCGGCCGGCGGTCGCTGTGCCGATCACGATGTCTCCACTCCCGGAGAGGCGGCTCAGGAGCGCCGCGAGCGCGGCGTGCAGCACCATGAACGTCGTGGTCCCGGTGGCACGGGCGAGATCGGCGGCGGCCGACGCGGTGCGGCCCGGAATCGTGAAGTCGACCGTGGCACCGCGAGTGTCGCGGGTCGACGGTCGCGGGTGTGTGGTCGGGAGGTCGAGGAGCGCCGGAGCACCGGCGAGGCGGTCCGCCCACCACTGGCGTCGGGTGGCCGCGGTCTCGTCTCCCTGCCGGAGTTCCAGGACATGGTCGGCGTACTGGCGATGCAAGGGCGCCCAGTCCGGTGCCCCGCCGTCACGTCGCGCGACATACGCGGTGAGCAGGTCCCGGGCCAGGACAGTCCCCGACGCCCCGTCCGCGGCGATGTGGTGAATCGCGAGGACGAGCAGCGCACCGTCGGCCGGGTCGCGGTGCAGACGAGCCCGTACCGGCAGGTCCCGGGTGAGGTCGTACGGCACCGCGGTGACGGTCATCGCCTCGGCATCGGAATCGACCACCCGCCAATCGAAGTCGACGTCGTCGGCGATGACCTGGTGCGGTCGGCCGTCCGGCCCGAGGGGGTAGGTGGTCCGAAGGATCTCATGCCGCGCGATCACGTCACCGATCGCGGACCGGACGTCGTCGACGTCGACCCGTCCGCGGATACGGAATCCGAACGGGATGATGTATGACGCGACGTCGGGTTCGTACTGGTTGATGAACCACATGCGTCGTTGTGCACTGGAGAGCGGCAGGACGTCGGGACGCGGCGGGAATGCCCTCTCGCCCACCCCCGGGCCGAGCGCCGCGGGATCGGCGCCGGAACGTTCGACGCGGGCGGCGAGGCCGCGAACGGTCGGCTCGTCGAAGACGTCCCGCACGGTGACCGGGACGCCGAGCGTTCGTCCCAGTCGTGACGCGAGACGGGTTGCTGCGAGCGAGTTCCCGCCGGCGTCGAAGAAGCTGGTGCCGACCGAGACCTCGTCGACCCCGAGCACATCGGCGAAGACGTCGGCGACGGCGATCTCGGCGGGTGTCGACGGGGCGACGTATTCGTCGGCCGCGTACATCGGAAGCGGGAGTGCCTTGCGATCGATCTTGCCCGCGGTGTTCGACGGCATCTCGTCGAGGATCACCCAGGACGTCGGACGCATGTAGCCCGGCAGTTTCTCGGCCACGGTCCGGACGGCATCGAGATCGACATCGGTTCCGGTCAGATGGGCGACGAGCTGCTCGCCGGCGGGCAGCTCCATCACGGACGCCACCACCTGGGTCACGCCGGGTGCGGTCTGCAGGACCGACTCG
>NZ_JSYC01000022.1:0-48323 GCF_054823965.1 Gordonia sp. GN26
TCGATCCTCCTCGCGGCGGCGTACCCGCGCGGCTGACGCAGCGAGCCTCTAGGGGGCTGGTGAACCGGCCGTCGTCAGGGTCGAAAGGTCCGCCCCCCTGAGAAGCGCCCAGATCCCGACTGCCGAACCTCAACTCGACCGGCAGACGTCGATCGAAGTCTGCCGGTCGGGTTGACGTCAACCGGTGGGCGACGGTGCCTCACCAGGCCTCAGAGGCTCGTCGACTTCGATACGCTCCTTCGTCGCTACTCAGCCCAGCGGCTTGCGCTCCTCGCACATCAGGGAGCAGAGGCGACGCCCTCACCATGACGCCCCGCGCCACCGGCGAAACGGGTGGCTCCCGCGACGGTGTCGGAGGCCAACGACTTCATCCCGTGGCGCAGTTCGTTGCTCATCGCGGCGACGAGGTCCTGGCCGTGTTGCTCGAGAACAGACATCCGGTCCTGGCGTAGGCACGTTTGCGGGAACTGGGCGATCTGAGTCGCGAGTTCGACGGCAGCCTCGAGCGCGGTCCCCGATGGCACAACGCGATTCGCGAGTCCGATCTGCAACGCCTCGTCGGCTGCGACCGCACGACCGGTGAGGATCAGGTCCATCGCGCGACTCTCCCCGATCAACCGCGGAAGCCGCACGGTTCCACCGTCGATCAGCGGTACACCCCAGCGCCGGCAGAAGACGCCGAACACGGCATCCTCCTCGACGACGCGCATGTCCGCCCAGAGGGCGAGTTCGAGTCCGCCGGCGACGGCGTGACCGGAGATCGCCGCGATCACCGGCTTGGACAGTTGCATCCGGCTCGGGCCCATCGGGCCGTCACCGTCGGCCTCCACCCGATTCGGGGTGCCGTCGGCGATGGCCTTGAGATCGGCTCCGGCGCAGAACGTCCCACCCTCGCCGTAGAGCACCGCCACCGACGCCGACTCGTCGGCCTCGAACCGACGGAACGCATCGGCCAGGGCGTCGGCGGTCGCGCGGTCGACGGCGTTGCGACGGTCGGGACGATCGATCCCGATGATCCGCACCGGTCCCTGCGACCGTTCGATCACTCCCGACACGCCCATCGCCCCCGATCAGTCGTCGAACACCTACGTGTTGAAGTACTTGGCTTCCGGATGGTGCAGCACGAACGCATCGGTGGACTGCTCCGGATGGAGCTGCAGCTCCTCCGACAGCTGGACACCGATCCGCTCCGGCTCGAGCAACTCGATCATCTTCGCGCGGTCCTCCAGATCCGGGCAGGCGCCGTAACCGAAGGAGAAACGCGCACCACGGTATTCGAGGTCGAAGAATCCCTGGGCATGCTCGGGATCCTCGCTGTCCATCGACCGGTCGCCGAACTTCAGCTCGCTGCGCACACGCTGATGCCAGTACTCGGCGAGTGCCTCGGTCAGCTGCACACCGATGCCGTGCACCTCGAGGTAGTCGCGGTAGGCGTCCTCGGCGAACAGCTTGTTCGCGAAGTCGGCGATCGGCTGTCCCATCGTGACGAGCTGGAACGGCATGACGTCGACCCGGCCGGCGGCCTTCGCTGCCTCACGCGACTGGATGAAGTCGGCGATGCACAGGAACCTCGAGCGCTGCTGGCGCGGGAACGAGAAGCTGAACCGCACCGGCGCATCGGGATCCGGCTCGGTGAGCACGTGGACGGTGTCACCCTCGCTGACCGCCGGATAGTAGCCGTAGACCACCGCGGCGTGCTGCAGGATGTTCTCGGTCGCGAGCCGATCGATCCAGTAGCGCAGCCGCGGCCGGCCCTCGGACTCCACGAGCTCCTCGTACGACGGGCCGTCGCCGCCACGGGCGCCACGCAGGCCCCACTGGCCGAGGAACAGCGCACGCTCGTCGAGCAGCTGCAGGTAATCGGCGATCGGCACACCCTTGACGATGCGCGAACCCCAGAACGGTGGGGTCGGGATCTCGTTGTCGGCGGCCACATCCGAACGCGCCGGCACCTCGACGGGCTCCTCGGCGGCCTTGCGCTTCGCGGCGATGCGCTTGGACCGCTCGTGGCGTGCCTTGCGCTCGGCCGTCTTGGCCGCCTCGGCCTTGGCCTCGTCGCTGTCCGGGTCGGGTCCGCCGCCGCGCTTGCGGGCCATGATGTCGTCCATCAGTCGCAGTCCCTCGAAAGCGTCACGCGCATAGTGCACGTGGCCCTCGTAGACCTCCGACAGGTCGTTCTCGACGTACGAACGCGTCAGCGCCGCACCGCCGAGCAGGACCGGGTACTCCTCGGCGAGACCACGCGTGTTGATCTCCTCGAGGTTCTCCTTCATGACGACGGTCGACTTCACGAGCAGACCGGACATGCCGATGACGTCGGCCTTCTTGTCGGCGGCGACGTCGAGGATGGTCGTGATCGGCTGCTTGATGCCGATGTTGACGACCTCGTATCCGTTGTTGGACAGGATGATGTCGACGAGGTTCTTGCCGATGTCGTGCACGTCGCCCTTGACGGTCGCCAGCACGATACGGCCCTTACCGTCCTCGCCGGTCGCCTCCATGTGCGGTTCGAGGTGCGCCACAGCGGCCTTCATGACCTCGGCGGACTGCAGCACGAACGGCAGCTGCATCTGGCCCGAACCGAAGAGCTCGCCGACGGTCTTCATGCCCGACAGCAGGGTGTCGTTGATGATCGACAGCGGCGGGACCTGCGTCATCGCCTCGTCGAGATCGTCGGTCAGACCGTTGCGCTCACCGTCGACGATGCGTCGTTCCAACCGTTCGAACAGTGGCAGCTTGGCCAGTTCCTGGGCGCGCGACTCGCGAGCCGAGGCGGCCGAGACACCCTCGAACAGCTGCATCAACTTCTGCAGCGGGTCGTAACCCTCACTCCGGCGGTCGTAGACCAGGTCCAGCGCGACCTGCCGATGCTCCTCCGGGATGCGCGCCATCGGCAGGATCTTCGACGCGTGCACGATCGCGGTGTCGAGACCGGCCTGTACGCACTCGTGCAGGAACACCGAGTTCAGCACCTGCCGGGCGGCCGGGTTCAGGCCGAACGAGATGTTCGAGATGCCGAGCGTGAAGTGCACATCGGGATGCGACTCGTGCAGCCGGCGGATGGCCTCGATCGTCTCGATGCCGTCGCGGCGGACCTCCTCCTGACCCGTCGAGATCGGGAAGGTCAGGGTGTCGAGGATGATGTCCTCTTCGGCGAGACCCCAGTTGCCGGTGATGTCGTCGATCAGACGCTCGGCGACCCGGACCTTCCAGTCCGCAGTACGCGCCTGCCCCTCCTCGTCGATGGTCAGGGCGACAACGGCCGCACCGTGTTCGACGACGAGACGCATGATCTTGTTGAACCGCGAGTCCGGCCCGTCGCCGTCCTCGTAGTTCACCGAGTTGACCGCGCACCGACCGCCGAGCGCCTCGAGACCCGCGCGGATGACCTCCGGCTCGGTCGAGTCGAGCATGATCGGCAGCGTCGACGACGTCGCGAAGCGGCTCGCGAGCGCAGTCATGTCTGCGGCGCCGTCACGACCGACGTAGTCGACGTTCAGGTCGAGCATGTGCGCACCGTCGCGGGTCTGGTCCTTGGCGATGTCGAGGCACCTCTGGTAGTCCTCGGCGATCATCGCCTCACGGAATGCCTTGGAGCCGTTGGTGTTCGTGCGCTCACCGATGACCAGGAAGCTCGCATCCTGATCGAAGGGCACCGCGGTGTAGAGCGACGACGTCTCCGGCTCGTGCTGGGGCGCGCGCGTCGCGGGGGTGACCTGCGCGACGGCCTCGGCGACCTGGCGGATGTGCTCCGGCGTGGTACCGCAGCAACCGCCGACGAAGGAGAGCCCGAACTCGCCGACGAACTGGGCCATCGACTCGGCCAGTTCCTCCGGCGTCAGCGGGTACTCGGCACCCTTCGCGCCGAGAACGGGCAGACCGGCGTTCGGCATGACCGACACCGGGATGCGCGCATGCTTCGACAGGTAGCGCAGGTGCTCGCTCATCTCCGCCGGGCCGGTGGCGCAGTTCAGGCCGATGAGGTCGACACCCAACGGCTCGATCGCCGCCAGCGCGGCACCGATCTCCGAACCGAGCAGCATCGTGCCGGTCGTCTCGACCGTGACGTGGCTGATGATCGGGATGCGCCGGCCCACCTGGTCCATGGCGCGCTGCGCCGCAATCACCGCGGCCTTCACCTGCAGAAGGTCCTGCGACGTCTCGACGAGCACCGCGTCGGCGCCGCCCTCGAGCATGCCGATGACGCATTCCTGGTAGGCGTCGCGGATCGCGGCGAACGTCGTGTGCCCGAGGCTGGGCAGCTTGGTGCCGGGACCCATCGAGCCGAGGACGTACCGGTCGGTGCCGTCGGCGGACGGACCCATCTCATCGGCCACACCGCGTGCGATCGCCGTGCCCTTGAAGGCCAGCTCACGGATGCGGTCGGCGATGTCGTAGTCGCCGAGGTTCGACAGGTTGCAGCCGAAGGTGTTGGTCTCCACGGCGTCGGCGCCGGCCTCGAAGTAGGCACGATGGATGCCCTCGAGGACGTCGGGGCGGGTGTCGTTGAGGATCTCGTTGCAGCCCTCGAGCTGGTTGAAGTCGTCGAGGGTCAGGTCCGCGGCCTGGAGCATCGTGCCCATCGCCCCGTCGCCGATCAGGACGCGTCGCGACATCGACGACATGAAGGTCGTGTCGAAGTCGCTCGGTCGATGGCCGGAGTTTTCGAAGGACATGGTTGACAGCGTAGTTCGCCCTCTCTAGGTGTTCGGTCGTAGGCTGGTTCGGTGAACGCTGAGCAGATGTCGAACCTTCCCCAGCTGCGCAGACCCATTCTGCTCGCGGCCTTCGAGGGATGGAACGACGCCGGGGACGCCGCCAGCAGCGCCGTCGAGCACCTCGCCCTCGAATGGGACGCTCGTCCGCTCGCCGACATCGACTCTGACGAATACTACGACTTCCAGGTCAACCGGCCCACTGTCAAGCAGGTCGACGGCGTC
Source organism: Gordonia sp. GN26 (assembly GCF_054823965.1). Lineage (NCBI taxonomy): Bacteria > Bacillati > Actinomycetota > Actinomycetes > Mycobacteriales > Gordoniaceae > Gordonia > Gordonia sp. GN26. The sequence goes on from NZ_JSYC01000022.1 coordinate 4,941, forward strand.
ACCCGGCGTATCGAGTGGCCCACGACGTCGATTTCGTACTGCAGTCCGCGCGGCGCCGACCGCGACATCGTGCTGGTCCGCGGCATCGAACCGAACATGCGGTGGCGTGCGTTCTGCGCCGAGATCGTCGAACTGGCCCAGGAGCTCGAGGTCGAGACCACCGTCATGCTCGGCGCACTGCTCGCCGACACCCCGCACACCCGGCCGGTGCCGGTCACCGGGACGGCCTACAGCAGCGAGTCGGCGGCCCGGTACAACCTCGCGGAGAGCCGCTACGAGGGCCCCACGGGCATCACCGGCGTGCTGCAGGACCTCTTCGTGCAGGCGGGCCTGCCCGCGGTGTCCTTCTGGGCCGCGGTGCCGCACTACGTGTCGACCCCGCCCAACCCGAAGGCCACCGTCGCACTGCTGACGCGCGTCGAGGAGGTGCTCGACATCGAGGTCCCGCTCGGCACCCTGCCCGAACAGGCCGAGGAGTGGGAACGAGCGGTCACCGAGATGACCGAGGATGACGAGGAGATCGCCGACTACGTCCGCGGGCTCGAGGAGCGCGGCGACGCCGAGTTGGATCCCGACGAGGTGATGGCGAAGATCGACGGCGATGCCCTCGCCGCCGAGTTCGAGCGTTATCTCAAGCGTCGCGGCCAGGGGCCGTTCGGCGGGTGAGCAGCCACCGGTCGACGTTGGCGCAACGCGCCGGCGCCGGGATCGCGGCGAGTATTGCCGCGGTGGGGGCCGGTACGGCGGCGTACGTCGCGCGCAATCTCACCTACGACACCCGCGAGGCTGCCCGGCTCGCGTCAAGCGGGATGCGCCCGCGGGCGGTCACGACCCCCGACGGTGCCGTCATCACCTACGGCGAGGGACCCCGACACGGCCCTCCCCTGCTGCTGATCCCCGGCCAGCAGGTCTCGTGGACGGATTACGCAGCCGTACTGGGCGCACTCACCCGTGACTGGCACGTCTTCGCCGTCGACGCCTTCGGACACGGGGGTTCGGCCAAGACGCCGTCGCTGTATCCGGCCCTGCCGCAGACCGAGGCCCTCGCCTGGTTCGTCGAGGACGTCGTCGGCGCCCCCGTCGTCGTGGCGGGACATTCCTCCGGCGGCCTCCTGGCCGTGCGGCTGGCCGCCGACTTCGGAGACCGGGTGCGGGCCGTGCTCATCGAGGACGCACCGTTCTTCGGCACGGAACCCGACCGCGCACACGCGACCTACGCCTGGCTCGACACGTTCCGGAACATCCACCGCTATCTCGAGGCCGGCGCATCGGCGGATGCGGCCAACTGGACCCGGTTCTGGGTCCAGCACAGTCACCTGCGGACGATGTTCGGCGACCGCGCGTGGGAGGCGCTGGTCCAGGGTCCGCTCGAGCGCCGGCTCGACCGGGATCCGCACGTGATCCCGAAGCTGTGGTGGCTGCCGCCGACCCTCAACCGCGCGATCGCCCTCACGGCGTGCCTGCAGGACGGCACCGGCGACTACGACCTGCGCTACGGGGAGATGTTCTACGACGGCTCGTGGCTAGCCGGATATGACCAGGCCGAGACCCTCAGCCGGGTGCTCGTACCCACGACGCTGTTGCACACGACGACCCATGAGCAGGACGGCGTCCTGTTGGGCGCGATGACCTCCGACGACGCGGTCCGGGCGCACACGCTCATGCCGGACTGCCTGCTGATCGACCGCATCCCGTCGGGACACGACATCCACCGGCAGCGGCCGCCCCTGTATGTCGACGCCCTGAACGCGCTACGGGATCGGATTCGCGGCTAGCTCAGCCGATCTTCTCGATCGACACGACCGGCGTGGTGATCCGCCACGTGCGGACGTCGGGATCGTCGGCGGCCCGTACCCAGAACTGCGCGGACTCGCCGAGCCGGCAGGACTTGACCCCGAGCAGCGGGATGTCCTCGGAATCACGGCGCAGCCGACTGACGGTCCAGTCCTCGCTGTCCGTGCCGCCGACACCGGGGGCGCGCAGCAGCGTCATCTCCCCGAAGTCGAGCAGGTAGGTGGATGTCCGGGTGACCACGGTGAACACCCCGGAGTCGGTGTCTGGTCTGATCTCTTGCACGCGCGCCACGAGAGCACTGTACCCAGAGCGGTCACTCACCGTTCGTCCCGCACAACCCGGAGGGATCAGTTCTGCCGGGTCGCCGGGATACCGAGCAGCGCGTCCACCGCGGCCGCGAGTGCCGCGGGTGCCTCCGCCGACGAGCCGATCCCGCTGCGGACGTCGGCGCACCAGGCGTCCACTGCGGCAAGTGCTTTCGGGGTGTCGAGATCGTCGGCGAGATGCTGCCGGACGCGCGCGATCACATCTGTCGCGTCGGGACCGGTGGATGCGGCGAAGGCGGTGCGCCAGCGGTCGAGGCGTTCGACGGCGGTGTCGAGCACCGACTGGGTCCACATGCGGTCCCCGCGGTAGTGGTCGGCGAGCAGGGCGAGACGGATCGCGGCCGGGTCGACGCCCTCGCGACGCAGCACCGACACGAACACCAGGTTGCCGCGGCTCTTCGACATCTTCTCGCCGTCGAGGCCGACCATGCCGGTGTGCACGTAGTGTCGGGCGAAGCGCCGCGAATCCGTGAGCGCCTCGCCGTGGGCGGCCGAGAACTCGTGGTGCGGGAAGATCAGGTCGTTGCCGCCGCCCTGGATGTCGAACTCGATGCCGAGCCGGTTCAGTGCGATGGCCGAACACTCGATGTGCCAGCCCGGACGTCCGGGACCGAAGGGCGAGTCCCACGACGGCTCGCCGTCTCGCTTCGCGCGCCACAGCAGGGCGTCGAGGGGGTCACGCTTGCCCGCACGGTCGGGGTCGCCGCCGCGTTCGGCGAAGAACCGGGCCATGGTCTCGCGGTCGTAGCCGGACTCGTAGCCGAACTGCTCGGTGGCGTCGGTCCGGAAGTAGACATCCGGGTACTCGGCGTCGTCGACGGTGTAAGCGGCGCCCGAGGCGAGCAGCTTCTCGACGACCTCGATGACCTCACCGATCGACTCGACGGCACCGATGTAGTCGCGCGGCGGCAGCACGCGCAGGGCCGTCATGTCGTCGCGGAAGAGCTGCGTCTCGCGCGCACCGAGGTCGCGCCAGTCGACCCCGTCGCGGTCGGCGCGCTCGAACAGCGGGTCGTCGACGTCGGTCACGTTCTGCACGTAGTGGACGTCGTGTCCCTGGTCCCGCAGGACGCGGTTGACCTGATCGAAGGTCAGATACGTGGCGGCGTGGCCGAGATGTGTCGCGTCGTACGGGGTGATCCCGCAGACGTACATGGTGGCGGTCTGTCCGGGGGTCACCGGACGGACCGCACGGTCGGCGGTGTCATAGAGGCGAAGGGCAGGTCCCTCGCCGGGTACCTCCGGAAGTTCCACATCGGGCCACGACTGCATGGCGTCCACTGTATTGCCCACGGACCGCGAGGTGTTCACGGCCCGGTCGGAGCGGCGTCGTCCGGCGACGCGGATCACAGTGGGGCGTCAGAAGGGGGGCCACGGGATGGGCCGGTGGCCCGGCGGGAGCGGCATGGTCTCGCTCTCGGCGACCACGATCGCCCGGACCGTGAGTGCGTCGACCTCGTCGGCGGTGATGTGACGCAGCAGTTCGTCCCGCAGCGCACACCCGTCGGTCTCCAACTTCTCGGCCAGTTCGGCGACGTCGGCGACCAGGTGGCCGGGCACCTGCTCCCCCGCCCAACCCCACAGGACGGTGCGGAGTTTGTCTTCGGAGTGCAGGCAGATGCCGTGGTCGATGCCGTAGACCCCGCCGTCGAGGCCCTCGAGCACGTGGCCGCCCTTCCGGTCGGCGTTGTTCAGGACGACGTCGAGCACGGAGAGTCGCTGGAGTCGTGGGTCGTCGGCGTGGACGAGCACGACGGGTTCGCCGTACGGGTCGTAGGCCTGCAGGACGGCGAAGAAGCCGGTCGGCACCCGGTCGACCGGGCACAGGTCGACGAGGTCGACGCGGGGCTGGTTCTCGACGGGCGGGTGTTCGGTGTTGTCGGGCGTCTCGATCCAGCGCTGGACCATCCCCGGGCCGACCGGGCCGTCGCGGTGGATCGTCGTCGGGATGGCACCCCAGCCGAGTGCCTCCGAGATCAGGTACGACGCGACCTCGCGGCCGGCCAGCGTGCCGTCCGGGAAGTCCCACAGGGGGACCTCGCCGCGGACCGGCTTGTACACGCAGCGGACCGTCTGTTCGTCGAGCACTGCGTCGCACACGAGGGTGGCGTTGCTCGCCGACGGAATCCGACCGAGGATCGTCAGCTCACCGTCGCGGAGGATCTCGAGCGTCGACACCTCAGTCGGCACCGGGTCCGAGGGCTCGGGTTGCGGGCTCGCGGCCTCCGATGTCAACGACCGTGCCCCTGTCTCACGCCTGGGAGGGTCCGGACGCGCCCGGATCCTCGTCATCGGGTCCCTCCGGGTCGTCGTCGTCCTCGTCGACGAGGAAGCTCGGATCGGTCTGCGCCGCAAGGCTGTTGAAGACCTCAGGGTCGATGAAGTCGATCGACTTGCTCAACTCCGCATCGCGCTTGTAGCCGTTGGTGCGCACGCACAGGTGACCTTCGGGGTCGAGCGGTTCGCTGCACAGCGGGCACGGCTGGCGGCCGGCGGAGATGACCTTCGACGAGCGGGCGGCGAATTCCCGTGCGGCCGCGGTGGTCAGGAACACCCGCACCGCATCGGGTCCCTCGTCGGTGTCGTCGAGCACGACGCTCTCGTCGAACTCACCCTCGGTGATGGCGAGGAGTTCGACGACGACGGCCTCGGACTCGGCGTCCCAGCCCAATCCCATGGTGCCGACCCGGAACTCGGCGTCGACGGGCATGACGAGCGGGCTCAGGTCGCCGACCCGATCGGTGGCCGGCGGGATCGGGGTCCCGAAGCGGCGATGGATCTCGTCGAGGAGCGCACCGATCCGGTCCGCGAGGATCTGGACCTGCTGCTTCTCGAGCATCACGCTGATGATGCGGGTCTCGTGGACGGCCTGGAGGTAGAACGTGCGGTCACCGGGTTGCCCGATCGTGCCGGCGACGAACCGGTCCGGGCTGCGGAACACGTGGATCGCTCGGGACATCACACCTCCTTGATTGTTGTGTTCATTATCCCGATGTCGCCGGGACCGTCGCAGTCGCACCGGTGTCCCCGCCCACGACCGCGTCGTCGGAGGCCTGTTGGTCGTCTCCGGCGGGCGGGCGCGGGGTCGGTATCGAGAGTTTCTGAGTGTTGTTGACGGTGTGCACGTACGGGCGCGACGAGGCGTAGCGGATGACGCTGATCGACGCCGGCTCGACGACGATGCGCTGGAAGGCGTCGAGGTGGCTGCCCATGGCGTCGGCGACGATCGACTTGATGACGTCGCCGTGCGAACACGCGACCCACACCCCGGAACCGTCCGGCCCGCCGTAGATGCGGTCGAGGTCGCGGATGGCGCGCACCGCCCGGGCCTGGACGTCGGCGAGCCCCTCGCCGTCGGGGAAGACCGCCGCCGAGGGCTGCTGCTGCACGACCTTCCACAGCGGCTCCTTGAGCAGCTCGGAGATCGATCGTCCGGTCCAGCCGCCGTAGTCGACCTCGGCGAGATCGTCGACGACGACCTCCGGCGGGCGGTCGCCGTTGGTGCCGAGTGCGGCGAGCAACGGTGCGACGGTCTCCGCGCAGCGGTCGAGCGGCGAACGCACCACCGCCTTGATCTCGGCGAGGTGGTCGCCCAGACGGCTCACGAGGTCGTCGGCCTGTTCGCGGCCCCGGTCGTCGAGGTGGACTCCGGGGCTACGACCGGCGAGCACACCCGAGGTGTTCGCCGTCGAACGGCCGTGCCGGAGAAGGATCACGGTCATGCCACAACCATAAGCATGAGCGCGGGCGACCCGCACACGACGAGGACCGTCGGGAGCGTCAGGTCGCGGAGATGGCGCCGGTCGACAGCAGGATGATCAGCAGGACGCCGAGGATCACGCGGTAGGCGCCGAACCAGTTCATCGAGTGGTTGCTGACGAACTTCAGCAGCCAGGCGATGGCCGCATATCCGACGATGAAGGCGACGATCGTCGCGACGAGCAGCTGGGGCCCGGTGGCCTCCATGCCCTCGCCGCTGGGATTGAACGCATCCGGCAGGCTGAACAGGCCGGAGGCCGTCACCGCCGGGATGGCCAGCAGGAACGAGAACCGGAAGGCGGCCTCGCGTTCGAGACCGAGGAACAGGCCCGCACTGGCGGTCGCACCCGATCGGGAGACGCCGGGGACCAGCGCCAGGCACTGTGCGCCGCCCATCACCAGGCCATCGCGCAGCGTCAGCTTCTCCAGCGGACGCTGCTTCTTTCCGTAGCGCTCGGCCAGCCAGAACACACCCGCGAAGACGATCAGCATGATCGCCACCAGCCACAGATTCCGGCCGGTCGTGCGAATCTGGTCCTTGAGGACGAAGCCGATGATGCCGATCGGGATGGTCGCGAAGATCACATACCATCCGATCCGGTAGTCGAGGCTCCGCTCCTCTGCGTGGAACAGGCCACGGAACCACGCCGCGATGATGCGGACGATGTCCTTGGCGAAGAACAGCAGCACGGCCGCCTCGGTACCGAGCTGGGTGACCGCGGTGAACGACGCGCCGGCGTCCTCCCCGAACATGAGTTCCGAGGCGATACGGAGATGCCCGGACGACGAGATCGGCAGGAACTCGGTGAGACCCTGCAGCGCCCCGAGGACGATCGACTGGGTCCAGCTCATGGTGTCGGTCACGGCGCCCGATGCTACGCGGAGCCCCGACCGCCGACCCGGCTCGGTGACACGCGTCGACCCGCCTGAGCGTCGCACGCGAGCGGTCACGCAAGATGGGTCCATGCACTCGTCTCGACGACCGCGCCCCCGTCACCAGCCCCCGAGAGGTCTCGCACGGTTGCGGCGGCCGGTTGCCGCGGCGGCGACTCTCGCCGTGGGTGTGGCGATGATCACGGCGTGCGGGTCCGACGACTCGGGCACCCCTGACGTCGCGACCGTCGCCCCGGCGACCGCGGTCGAGGCACCCGCGACCTCCGAGCCCGCCGGTCTCACCGTCCCCACACCCACCGGCTCGCGGGCACTCGCCTCCTCCGGCCGCACGGTCGCCGTCGTCTCGCCGGACGGCAACCAACTGCTCCGCTTCGACGCCGCCACGATGACCGCGCCGCCTACCCCCGTCCCGGTGCCGGGCCTGACCGCGCTCGCCCCGGACACCGACGGCGGCTACCTCGGCGTCGGACCGGGATCGCTGGTCGTCGTCGACGCCGAGGGCCGCACCCGTACCGCCGAACTCGACACCGACGAACCGACCGCGGTCGTGCGTGCCGCGTCCGGCCGGATCGTCGTGGGAACCGCCGACGGTCGGGTCCTGATCTACGAAGCCCGGTCCGAGAACGGGGAGTTCGAGAAGAAGCACGACCTGCGCGAGTTCGTCCGCGTGGACTCCCTCACCGCGGCCCCGACCTCCGCCGAGGACCTCGACGGCCAGGTCGTCGTCCTCGACCGCGCGCAGTCGTCGGTGACCCCGATCGACCCGGAGTCCGGCGAGCCCGGTCCCGCGCTGCGGGCCGGCAACGGCGCCACGAACTCGACGGTCGACCGTTTCGGGCGCATCCTGGTCGCGAACACCCGCGACGGCGAGATCCTCGGATTCTTCGGGTCGCCGCTGGTCATGCGATTCCGCTACCCGGTGGCCGACGGCCCGTACGCCGTAGACTACGACGACACCCGCAACCTGCTCTGGGTGTCGACAACCGGGAACAACGAGGTGGTTGCGTATGACCTGGCCGACGGTGAACCCACCGAGGAGCAGCGGTTCGCGTCTGTCGTCCAGCCCGACACCATCACCGTCGACGACGCGGGCACCGTCTACGTCCTGTCTGCGCGCGACGGCAAGCTCCAGGTGGTCCCGCCGCCCGGCACTCCTCTGGGTGTCACGGCGGTCGAGCCGGGTCGGTGATCGATGAGCACTGACCGACGACCCCACACGCGGCATTCGCGGACCTTCGCCCGCGTCGGCGCCAAGTACCCCGCCGGCTGGGAGGTCACCTCGGAGGACGTCGAGTACATCCTGCTGAAGCTGCCGCCGGACGTCACCCGGGTGACCGCGTCGATGCGCCTCGCACTCGAGGCCGAGTTCGGCGGCTGGGAGCTGTCGCGGGTCCGCCTCTACTCCGACGGCACACGCAAGGTCCTGCTGAAGCGCAAGCGTCCGCCCCGCGGGGCCCGCGCACTCGACGAGAACCGTTCCACCGACCACGATCCCCGGAGCGCCCAGGCATGCTGACCGCACGAACCGCCACGAAGGTGCTGATCGCACTCAACCGGCGGTGCTATCCCCTGCTGCTCAAATTGATGTTCCTGCTGCCGCCGGAACGCATCCATCACATCGTCTTCGTGCTGCTGCGTGCGGTGAGCCGGTTCTCGGTGATCTCGTTCCCGGTGGCGAAACTGCTGGCCCACCACGATCCGGTCCTGCGCAGCCGGGTGTTCGGTGTGGATTTCCCGGCGCCCATCGGCCTGGCGGCCGGTTTCGATAAGACCGCCGGAGCCGTGAACGCGTGGGGGCAGATCGGTTTCGGCTTCGCCGAGATCGGCACCATCACCGGCCAGGGGCAACCCGGCAACCCGCAGCCGCGCCTGTTCCGCCTGCCCGCCGACCGTGCCCTGATCAACCGGATGGGCTTCAACAACCCGGGCGCGCACGTCGCCGCCGAACATCTCACAGAGGTTCGTCACGGGCCGGTGTCCGCACCGGTCGGAGCCAACATCGGCAAGACCAAGGTGGTCCCGCTCGACGAGGCCATCGACGACTACCGGCTCTCGGCAGGCCTTCTCGGGCCGCTCGCCGACTTCGTCGTGGTCAACGTGAGCTCACCCAACACCCCCGGCCTGCGTGACCTGCAAGCCGTCGACTCGCTGCGGCCGATCCTCGCCGCGGTGCAGGCCGAGGTCCACGTCCCGGTCCTGGTGAAGATCGCACCCGATCTCGTCGACGACGACATTGACGCGGTCGCCGACCTCGCCGTCGAGCTCGGTCTGGCCGGCATCGTCGCCACCAACACCACCATCGGCCGGGAAGGCCTGCGCACACCGGACGCCGAGGTGCGCGAGATCGGCGCGGGCGGACTGTCCGGTGCCCCGCTCGCCGACCGGTCGCTGGCCGTCCTCAAACGGCTCTACAACCGCGTGGGCGGGAAGATCGCCATCGTCAGCGTCGGCGGCATCGAGACCGTCGATCAGGCCTGGGAGCGCATCTGTGCCGGCGCCGATCTGCTGCAGGTCTACACCGGCTTCATCTACGGCGGACCGCTGTGGCTGTACGAGCTGCACTCCGGTCTCGCCGAACGGGTGCGTGCCGGCGGGTTCGCGTCGATCTCCGACGCGGTCGGCTGCGCCGCCACCCGGCAGCCCTAGCGAATCGCCCTGACGACAAAGGCGTCCCGACCTCCAGGGGTCGGGACGCCTTTGTCGGCGTGGGCTGCGTCAGACGTTCTCGCCGGGCTGCTCGTAGGTGCCCACCAGGGTCGCGCGGGCGATCGCGTGGGAGAACAGGTTGAAGCCGAGGTAGGCCGGGGTGGCCGCCTCGGGCAGGTTCAGCGACTCGGTGTCGACGGCGTGCACGACGACGAAGTAGCGGTGCGGTCCGTGGCCGGGAGGCGGCGCGGCGCCGATGTAGCGCCGCAGCGAGGCGTCGTTGGTGAGGGTCATGGCGCCGTCGGGCAGACCGGTGCCGTCCTCGTCACCGGCGCCCTCGGGCAGGCTCGTGACCGACACCGGGATGTCGGCGACGGCCCAGTGCCAGAAGCCGGACGCGGTGGGTGCATCGGGGTCGTACACGGTGACCGCGAAAGACTTGGTCTCCGCGGGGAATCCGGACCAGCTCAGCTGGGGTGACAGGTCTTCTCCACCCGCACCCATGATCCCGCTCACCTGACCGTTGGCCAGCGGCGAACCGTCCGTGAGGCTTTCCGAGGTCAGCGTGAAACCGGGCAGGCTCGGTAGCGGGGAGTACGGGTCGAAGGACGACATGTGTTCACCTTTCTGACGTTTCGCGCATCGGGACGATCTGGTTGTCACTCTATGTGAGCGTTCAGCTGTGGAGCAGGAAGTGTTCGAACACCTTGGTGCCGAACAGAACCGCGTCGACCGGGACGCGCTCGTCGACGCCGTGGAAGAGCGCCGCGAAGTCCAGGTCGGGCGGCAACTGCAGCGGTGCGAAGCCGAAGCAGCGGATGCCCAGTTTGGCGAACGCCTTGGCGTCGGTGCCCGCGGAGAGCATGTACGGCACGGTCTTTCCGTGCTCGTCGTGCGCGAGGATGGCGTCGTTCATGGCGTCGACGAGGTGGCCGTCGAAGCTCGTCTCGTAGGAGTCGAGGTGGGTGATCCACTCGCGGGTCACGTTGGGCCCGATGAGTTCGTCGATCTCCTTCTCGAACGCCTTCTGCCGTCCGGGCAGCACCCGGCAGTCGATGACGGCCTCGGCCTTCTGCGGGATGACGTTGGCCTTGTATCCGGCCTTGAGCATGGTCGGGTTGGCGGTGTCGCGCAGTGTCGCACCGATGATCCGGGCGAGGTTGCCCAGCTTGAACAGCGAGGTCTCCAAGTCCGGCGCCTCGGGATTGAAGTCCAGACCGGTCTCGGCGCTGACCTCGGCGAGGAACTGGCTGACCGAGTCGGTCATCACGAGCGGGAAGGTGTGCCGGCCGATGCGGGCCACCGCCTCGGCGACCTCGGTGACGGCGTTGTCCGAGTGCAGGAACGACCCGTGACCGGCCTGCGCGTCGGCGGTGAGCCGCATCCAGCCCAGGCCCTTCTCCGCCGTCTCGACGAGGTACAGGCGCTTCTGGGTGCCGTCGGGCCGGTCGACGGTCAGGGAGAACCCGCCGACCTCGCCGACCGCCTCGGTGATCCCCTCGAAGAGGTCCGGCCGGTGCTCGACGAGCCAGTGGGCACCCCAGGCGCCGCCGGCCTCCTCGTCGGCGAGGAAGGCGAAGACGATCTCGCGAGGCGGAACGGTGCCGTCGCGCTTGAACTGGCGCGCCAGCGCGAGCGCCATCCCGGCCATGTCCTTCATGTCGACCGCGCCGCGTCCCCAGATGTAGCCGTCCTTGACGGCACCGGAGAAGGGGTGGACGCTCCAGTCCGCCGGTTCGGCGGGCACCACGTCGAGATGGGCGTGGATCAGAAGGGCGCCGCGGTCGGAATCGGGCGGTCCGGCGAGCCGTGCGAAGACGTTCCCGCGGCCCGGACGACCCGATTCGACGTACTGTGTGGTGTATCCCACTTCTTCGAGTTGCTGCGCCACCCATTTGGCGCACTCTTCCTCGCCTTTCGTGGTTTCCGGCTCCCCCGTGTTGGAGGTGTCGAACCGGATCAACTGGCTGACGAGATCGACTACTTCAGTGGTCGCAGACTGTGAAGACACCCCTCACTCCTACGGGATTTGGGATACACGGGCAACCTCGGTTAGTGTTATCCCGCTGCCGCGAGATGGCGAGGAGAAATCCCCGCCGGAGCAACGCAGCAGAGTAAGTCCGAGTGGCGGAATGGCAGACGCGCTAGCTTGAGGTGCTAGTGTCCTATTAACGGACGTGGGGGTTCAAGTCCCCCCTCGGACACCGCAGAACGACGAGAAAACCCCCGGCTCCAGCCGGGGGTTTTCTCGTTGTCGGACCTCGATACCCCGGGCTCAGGTACCGGCGGTCTCCAGCAGTGATCCCCAGCGCGAGTACGGCAGAGCGATGTTGTTCTCCACGAAGGCCTGAAGGATCGCGCGTCGCAGCCGGCGCTGCACGGCCCACTGCCCGTTCGGCTTCGTCTTGACCGTCAGGCGCAGGACCACCTGCTCCGAGGACACCTCCTGGACCCCGAGCATCTCGATCGCTCCGAGGATGTCGGTGTCGTCCTCTTCGACGGCCCGACGTGCCGCCTCGGCCGCGACCTTCTGCGCCTTGTCGATGTCGGCGCCCGGTGCGACCGGGGTGTCGACGCGGGCGACCGCGAACTCCTGGCTCATGTTGCCGACGCGGGCGATCTCACCGTTGCGGACGTACCAGAGGGTGCCGTCGATGTCGCGGAGCGTGGTGACCCGCAAGCCCACGGTCTCGACCTCACCGATGGCCTCGCCGAGGTCGACGATGTCGCCGACCCCGTATTGGTCCTCGAGCAGCATGAAGACGCCGGTGACGAAGTCGCGCACCAGGTTCTGTGCACCGAAGCCGATCGCCAGACCGACGATGCCTGCGGAGGCGATGAACGGCGCGATGTTCACACCGAGAACGCTCAGCACCGACAGCACCACCCACACGAGCAGCACGATCGACACTGTCGACTTCAGCACCGAACCGATCGTCGCCGCCCGCTGGGCGCGCCTGGCGGCGATCTGGGCGCTGCGCTCGGTGGTCACCGTCTTGGGCCGCAGACCGCGCATGAGGGTCGCTCCGCGCGACTTCTCGCCGTCTCGGGACCGCGGACGGGTCGCCCGGTCGATGGTGCGGTGAATGGCGAAACGCACGATGAGCGCGACCAGGATGTAGGCCACGATCCGGATCGGATTCTCGATGATCCATTCGCGATTCGTCTCGGTCCATTCGAAGGCCAGGTTCTGAATGGTCATGACCCCGACCGTACGGACGATGAGAACGTTGTCCAGTCGTGATCGCCCCGAGATCGGGGCGGTCTACGCCGAAAACCGTTGTCAGCCTGCGCGGAACGTGACGACGTTCTGATCGAGGATCATCCGGTCCTGCTGTGTGGAGACGGTCACACCGGGCGCCATCTCGAGCGGGACGCCGGTGCTCTCCGAGGCGTCGAACGCCTCCGTGTCGTCGACCCGGCCGGTGATCATGAACAGGTCGGTGACACTCGGCACGCCTTGGGACATCAGGAACGAGGGCCCGTTCATGACGTGGACATGGAGATGGGGCGCGACCGAGTTGCCGGTGTTGCCGACCTTGCCGATGACCTCGCCGCGTCGTACCCGGTCCCCCGGCTCGAACCGCACCGAACCGGGTTGCATGTGGGCGTAGTTCACGAAGAACCCGTCGCCGATGTCGAGGACGAGGTTGTTGCCGTCGGCGTCGGCGATCGGCAGATTCGCGGGGAACTCCCCCGGCACCTGCTCGGGCAGGTCGTTGCGACTGGCGACGACGGTGCCGTCGGCGACGGCGAGCACGTCGTCGCCGTAGATCCGGTAGCTCGCCGGGTTCTTGGCGTCGCCGACGAAGATCTTCCCGTCCGGTCCGGCCTGTTCCCAGTCGACCGCGTACCGCTGGGCGACGACGGGGGTGCCGTCCAGCGGCAGGATCGCGCGTGTGTGACGAACCGCGTCGCAGCAGGCGTCGGCGGCGATGTAGTCCTCACCGATCAGGGGCGGACCGAGGACCGGGACGACGGCGTCGTTCACCTCGACCTCGGCGATCCGCTCGGTGGTCTCCCGCATCTGCGGCGGGGCCCCGTCGGCACGGACCGAGATCTCGTGAACGAGCTTCTTCGGGGCCTCCCCCTCGAACTGCAGATGCAGGAACAGCACCCCGTTCTGTCCCGGTGCTAGGACCTCGGAATAGCCCTCGGGCACATCGGGTCTCGGCGGGGCGGAGACCGCACCGGTGGGCTTGAGCCGTCCCGCGACCCCGGCCTGGTCGAGGCCGTTCAGCTCGGGCGTGCCCGCAGCCCCGGCGTCGAGGGTCTTGACCCCGGTGATCGTGACCGGGGTACGCATGAAGTTGGTCAGCGACACCTCGTAGACGAGGTGCTCGGACCCGTCCGAACCGGCGAACGGCGTCGGCGCGAACAACACCGACCCCACCACCGGGGTCAGGACCGGGTCGGGCGGCACCGGTACGGACGTACCACCTCCGTCGTCCTCGCCGCCACACGCCGACAGCAGGAGCGCCGCGCACACACCGAGGACTGCCCGTGGACGTCGTGGTCTGTGCATCGCTTCCTCCGCGCCCGCGCCGAAGGCGGTCCGCCCGGCTCTGCGTCGGATTCTAGGGATTCCCGGGGCGACATACGGGCCCTCGCCGCACACCCGGCACAATTGTGACGTGACCCAGCGCCTGTTCTTCGACTGCGACACCGGCATCGACGACTCGGTCGCGCTGCTCTACCTACTGGCACGCGCCGACGTCGACCTCGTCGGCATCGCCTCGACCGCCGGCAACGTCCCGGTCGACGTGGTCACCACCAACAATCTCGCCTGGCTCGAACTCTGCGGCCGTGCGGAGATCCCTGTGCACGTCGGGCCGATCGCTCCACTCGTCGCCGAACTCATGACCACAGAGGACACGCACGGGCCGCTGGGCGTCGGTCACGCCGAGCTGCCCACGCCGACCATCACGCCGAGCAACCTGGACGCGCCGGATGCGTGGATCGAGGCGTCGCGAACGCACGACGGAGAACTGGTCGGGTTGGTCACCGGGCCGCTCACGACGCTGGCCACCGCAGTCCGCCGTGACCCGGCCCTGCCCTCCCGTCTCCGACGCCTGGTGATCATGGGCGGGGCCTTCCACACCCACGGCAACACGACGCCGACCTCGGAATGGAACGTCGCCGTCGACCCGGAGGCCGCCGCAGAGGTCTTCGCCGCATTCGGAACCGCCGGCGCGCCGGAACCCATCGTGTGCGCACTGGACCTCACCGAGCAGGTCGTGCTGACCCCCGACCACGTGGTGCGCTTGGCAGCCGCATCGGGGAGCTCACCGCTGGAGTGCCCGGACCCGGGCGACGAACGGGGTCTGCGCTCGGTCGCGGACAACGAGATCATCCGGCATCTCACCGACGCCCTGCGCTTCTACTTCGAGTTCCACCACGACCACGACGAGGGCTACATCGCCCACCTCCACGACCCGTTCGCGGCGATGGTGGCCCTGAACCCCGATCTCGTCACGACCATCCCGGCACGGGTCGACGTCGAGCTCGTCGGCACCCTCACCCGCGGTATGACGGTCGCCGACGAACGCTGGATGTCGCCGCTGGGCCCCAACGCGCGGATCGCCACCGCCACCGACCTCGACGTCGTGTTCGACGACCTGATCGACACGATCGGCGCCTTCGCCCGTACCTTCGTCCGGATCTGAGGCGCGTGCCCGCCTAGGGTTGAACCGTGACCCGACTCGGATACCAGATCGCCAACTTCACCTACCCGGACGTTCCCGCGGATCAGCTGTTCCCCACCGTCGTCGCGCAGGCGCAGGAGGCGGAGAACTCCGGTTTCGACACGGTTTTCGCGATGGACCACTTCTATCAGCTGCCGATGCTCGGCGAGCCGCACGATCCGATGTTCGAGTGCTACACGCTGCTGTCGGCCCTCGCCCAGCACACCTCGACCGTGCGACTCTCGTCGCTCGTCACCGGCAACACCTACCGGAACCCCACCCTGCTCGCCAAGACGGTCACCGCACTGGACATCGTGTCCGGCGGACGGGGGCAGCTCGGGATCGGCGCGGGATGGTACGAGCTCGAACATGATTCGCTCGGCTTCGAGTTCGGCACCTTCACCGACCGGTTCGAGCGTCTCGAAGAAGCACTGCAGATCATCCGCGGCATGCTCGCGGGCGAGCGACCGAGCCTCGACGGCAAGCGCTACCAGGTGTCCGAGGCGCTGAATGTGCCTGCGCCGCTGTCGAGGATCCCGGTGATGATCGGCGGGGCCGGCGAACAGAAGACCCTGCGGATGGTCGCACAGTACGCCGACGAGTCGAACCTGTTGTGCCCGCCGAGCCACATCGCGCGCAAGCTCGACGTCCTCGCCGAACACTGCGACCGGCTCGGTCGGGACCGCTCGGAGATCACCGCGAGCATCCAGACCTACGTCTGCATGGCGCCCACGCACGACCAGGCGGTTGCCGAGTACGAGGCGTATGTCGAGCGAACGCCGGCAGCCGAGGCGCGGCGCCGGATGACCATCATCGGCGACCCCGACGAGGTCGCGGCGCGCTACGCGGACATGCTGGCGGCCGGTGTCGACGGTTTCACCGTCAACGCCGCGGCCAACGGCCATGTGCCGGGACGGGTCTCGCTGCTCGGCGAGACACTCGCCCCACTGATCGGCTGAGGGGGACGCCTCAGCGGTTGTCGAAGGCGTCGACGATGCGCTGTGCGGCGAGGGCCGGCGTCAGCACACCCTCGCGCAGCTCGTCCTCGACCTCGTCGCGGATGTCGCGCACGCCGGGCGACTCCGCGAGCCGGCTGAGCACGATGTCGTGGACCATCGACCACGTCCAGTCGATCTGCTGCTGGTTGCGGCGGGCGGTGAACTCGCCTGCCTCCCTGAGGGTCTGGTTGTGCTTGACGACCGTGTTCCAGAACTCGTCGACGCCGGTCCGCTCGATCGCGCTCATCGTCAGGACCGGCGGGGTCCACAGGGCGTCGTGCGGATAGATCAACCCGAGTGCGTTGCGCAGCTCGCGCGCCGCGCCCTTCGCCTCGTTGAGGTGCTTGCCGTCGGCTTTGTTCACCACGACCACGTCGGCGAGTTCCAGGACACCCTTCTTGATGCCCTGCAACGAATCCCCGGTGCGGGCCAGCGTCAGGAAGGTGAAGGTGTCGACCATGTTGGCGACGGTCACCTCGGACTGCCCGACGCCGACGGTCTCCACGAGCACGACGTCGAAACCGGCGGCCTCGACCAGCACGATCGACTCACGGGTGGCCTTGGCCACCCCGCCGAGCGTGCCGGAGGTCGGCGAGGGACGGATGTAGGCGTTCTTCTCCGTCGACAACCGGCCCATACGGGTTTTGTCGCCCAGGATGGAGCCGCGGGTGCGCGTCGAACTGGGGTCGACGGCGAGGACCGCCACCTTGTGCCCGAGTTCGACCAGGTGCATGCCGAGCGCCTCGATGGTCGTCGACTTGCCCACACCCGGGACGCCGGTGATGCCGACCCGGAACGATTTGCCCGCGTGCGGCGTCAGCTTCAGCAGCAGTTCCTGCGCCGCGGCCCGGTGATCGGGACGCTTGGACTCCACCAGGGTGATCGCACGCGCCAGGTCCGCGCGGCGATCGGCGAGAACCGCATCGGCCAGCGCGTCGACGTCGACCCGACGCCGAGTACCGTCCGCCATCAGTTCGCGGCCACCCCGGGCAGTTCCAGGCCGAGGGTGTCGGCCAGCTTGCCGATGAGCTCCACGGCCGAGTCGGCGATGACCGATCCGGGCGGGAAGATCGCGGCGGCGCCGGCCTCGTACAGCTCGGGGAAGTCACCCGGCGGGATGACGCCGCCGACGACGATCATGATGTCCTCGCGCCCGACCTCCTTGAGCGCCTCCCGCAGCGCGGGAACCAGGGTGAGGTGACCGGCGGCCAGCGAGGACACACCCACCACGTGCACGTCGTTGTCGGCGGCCTGCGCGGCCACCTCCTCCGGCGTGGCGAACAGCGGGCCCACGTCGACGTCGAAGCCGAGGTCGGCGAAGGCCGTCGCAATGACCTTCTGGCCGCGGTCGTGGCCGTCCTGGCCCATCTTGGCGACCAGCACACGCGGCTGGCGGCC
This sequence comes from Gordonia sp. GN26, assembly GCF_054823965.1. Taxonomy (NCBI): domain Bacteria; kingdom Bacillati; phylum Actinomycetota; class Actinomycetes; order Mycobacteriales; family Gordoniaceae; genus Gordonia; species Gordonia sp. GN26. The sequence goes on from NZ_JSYC01000022.1 coordinate 22,440, forward strand.
CTCGGCCTCGGCGAACTGGCGCACTGCCTCGAGCGCCGCGTCGATGTTGCTCACCTCGCCCGCCTCATTTCGGTAGACGCCGCTGATCGTCTTGATCTCGGCCTGGTGACGACCGTAGACCTTCTCGAGCGCCTCGGAGATCTCCCCGACCGTCGCCTGATGACGCGCGGCCTCGATGGCCAGGGCCATCAGGTTGTTCTCCAGGCCACCCTCCGACGACGCCGCGGCGCGGGTCAGGTCGGCCAGGGCCGCCTCGACTGCAGCGGAATCACGCTGCGCCCGAAGGGTGTTGAGCTTCTCCAGCTGCTCGGCGCGCACCTTGGAGTTCTCGACCTTGAGGACCTCGATCTCCTCGTCGTCGGCCACCTGGTACTTGTTGACGCCGATCAGCGGCTGCTGCCCCGAGTCGATGCGGGCCTGCGTGCGGGCCGCGGCCTCCTCGATGCGCAGCTTCGGCAGGCCCTCGTTGATGGCCTGCGTCATGCCGCCGGCCTCTTCGACCTCGCGGATGTGCTTGCGCGCCTTCTGCGCCAGCTGGTGGGTCAGCGTCTCGACGTAATTCGATCCGGCCCATGGGTCGATCGGGCGGGTGGTGCCCGACTCCTGCTGCAGTAGCAGCTGCGTGTTGCGGGCGATGCGGGCCGAGAAGTCGGTCGGCAGGGCGATCGCCTCGTCGAGCGCGTTGGTGTGCAGCGACTGGGTGTGGCCCTGGGTCGCCGCCATCGCCTCGACACAGGTGCGCGCCACGTTGTTGAACACGTCCTGCGCGGTCAGCGACCAGCCCGAGGTCTGCGAATGTGTGCGCAGCGACAGCGATTTGGCGTTCTTCGGAGCGAACTCGGCGACGAGCTCGCTCCACAGGAGACGCGCCGCGCGCAGCTTGGCGACCTCCATGAAGAAGTTCATGCCGATGCCCCAGAAGAAGGACAGACGCGGCGCGAACTTGTCGATGTCCAGGCCGGCCTCGAGGCCCGCGCGGATGTACTCGACACCGTCGGCGAGGGTGTACGCCAGCTCCAGGTCGGCGGTCGCGCCCGCTTCCTGGATGTGGTAGCCGGAGATCGAGATCGAGTTGAACTTCGGCATCTTCTGGCTGGTGTACTCGAAGATGTTCGAGATGATCCGCATCGACGGCTTCGGCGGATAGATGTAGGTGTTGCGGACCATGAACTCTTTGAGGATGTCGTTCTGGATGGTCCCCGCCAGCTTCTCCGGCGGCACACCCTGCTCCTCGGCCGCCACGACGTAGAGCGCCAGGATCGGCAGCACCGCGCCGTTCATCGTCATCGACACCGAGACGTTGCCCAGGTCGATGCCGTCGAAGAGCTGACGCATGTCGAGGATCGAGTCGATCGCCACACCGGCCATGCCGACGTCGCCGGCGACGCGCGGGTGGTCGGAGTCGTAGCCGCGGTGGGTCGCGAGGTCGAAGGCCACCGACAGACCCTTCTGACCGGCCGCGAGGTTGCGGCGGTAGAAGGCGTTGGACTCGGCGGCGGTCGAGAAGCCCGCGTACTGGCGGATCGTCCACGGCTGGTTCACGTACATCGTGGGGTACGGGCCGCGGATGAACGGCGCAGCACCCGGGACCGAGTCGAGCGGGTACGGGTGCTCGGCGTCGTCGAGGATCGTGTTGCGGTCGGTGCGGGTGTACACCGGGGCCACGTCGATCTGCTCGGGGGTGTTCCAGGTGACCTGGTCGACCGAGTAGCCGTGCGCCGACGCCAGTTCCTCGGTGACGGGTGCGCCGGGACCGGCGGCCGCAGCGGTCGTCCCGTCGGTGAGCTCGACCCCGGCGAAGCTCGGGATCGACTGTGTCGGATTGGGTTCGGTCTGGGTCATGCCGTCGCTCCCGAGGTTGAGAGAAGCTGATCGAGGAGTTCGGAGAGCGTGCTCACCGCGTCGATGCCGACCCGCAGCGAACCGTCCGGACGATCGTCGGACTCGGGCCATTCCTTGTCGGGACCGGCGAGCAGGACCTTCGACAGACCGGCCGCACGGGCGGCGGCGAGGGCTGCCGGACCTTCCTCCGCGTAGCGGGCCTTGGTGCCGCAGATGACCGCGATCCGGGTGTTCGCACCGGCGACCGCGTCGCCGATCTCGTCCGCGGTCAGCGGGCCGGGGTTGACCACGGTGATGCCGCCGGCACCCAGCAGGTTGGCCACGAAGGTGGTGCGCCCGTTGTGTTCGGCGACGCTGCCCAGCGGGATGAGCAGGATCGACGGGCGCGCACCCTTCTCGGACAGCGCCACGTCGGAGCGATCGCGCAGCTCCTCGAAGGCACGGCCGACACGGGCCAGCTTCGGGGTTCCGGTGACCACGTCGGTCACGCCGGACGCCGAGGCGCCCTGAGCGTCGGACAGGGCCCGCTCGTCGATGTTCGGGAACTCGTTGACACCGGTGACCGAGATGCGACGGTGCGCGACCTCGGCATCGCGGCGGGCCAGCGAGGCGTCGACCTTCTCGGCGATCCAGCCGCTGTCGAGGGCGGCGCGGTAGCCACCGGCGGCCTCGACCTCGGTGAAGACGGTCCAGGCGTTCGCGGCGAGGTCGTCGGTCAGCGACTCGACGAACCACGAACCGCCGGCCGGGTCGAGGACGCGCCCGATGTTGGACTCCTCGAGCAGCAGCAGCTGGGTGTTGCGGGCGATGCGGCGCGAGAAGGACGCACTCGAAGTGCGTTTGTCGGCCGGGATCGTCGCGTCGTAGGACAGAACCGTCAGCTGGTCGGCGCCGCCGACACCCGCACCGAAGGCGGCGATGGTGCTGCGCAGCATGTTGACCCACGGGTCGCGCTGCGAGTACATCGACAGGTCGGTCACACCGTGGGTCAGTGCGCCACCGGCGTCGGGTGCACCGACGACCTCGGCCACGCGGGCCCAGATCTTGCGCAGCGCACGGAACTTGGCGATCGTCGCGAACTGGTCGTCGTCGGCGGACACCCCGAAGGTGATCTGGCCCAGGGCCGCCTCGGCGGACAGACCGGCGGCGGTCAGGTCACGCAGGTGTGCGACGGCCGCGGCCACCACGAGGGCGAGCTCGAGGCCGTTGTCGGCGCCGGCGGTCGCGAAGTCGCTGCCGTCGACGCGGAAGGTGCGGACCCCTGCGGGCAGGTTCGATGCGGCGAGGCCGGTGGCCTCGTCGGCGTCGACGGTGGCCCGTCCGGAGAACGCCGCGGTCAGCGGCGAGAGACCGAAGGAATGGGTGGTCGCGGCGGTGGGCGGCGCGGCGACCGGTGCGGCCTGCGCCTTCTCCTTGAGCGACAGCAGTTCCCGGGCGGCGGCGATGCCCTCGGTACCGGCGTCGAGCGTCACCGGCACGAGGTCGAGGTAGACGCCGCGCAGGACGGTGGCGAGGTCGGCGACACCGAGACCGCCACCGGGCTTGCCGACGGACAGCCAGAGCCCGCTGGTGCCGTTGGCCATCGCCTCGAGAACGAGTTCGTTGACGTCCTCGGCCGGGGTCTCGTCGTCGCCGAACCGCTCGGTGACGCGCCACCCGGTGGTGACATCACGGGCGGGGTCGGCACCGCGGACGAACGGGAACCGGCCGGGCAGGCCGGGTTCGGTCGTCTCGTCGCGACGTGTGTACAGCGGCCGGATGGTCAGCCCGTCGGCGGTGTCGGTCGAGAGCAGGGCCTCCGGTGTATCCGGGAGCTCGTCGACGTCGACCCGACGTGATTTTGCCAGAACGGCCGCGGCGGCCTTCGACCACGCCTGGTAGGCCTGATCGAGTTCTGTACGGCCGAGATCTGACTCGGGTTTGGGCTGGTCAGTTTGCTGTGGCATGTGGGGAAGCACACCTCCGTGAATGCTCTGTGCGAGCGCGTACACGACCTTAGCCGATCGCTCGCTCGGCCCATCAACGAGGTCGGGGTGAGCTGCGCCACCCGACGGGGTGCGTGCTGGTCGCGACGTGGAGGGGTCCGGTGAACTCCAGAGTAGAGTGTCCGGGTGCCCGAGCCAGCCCCCGTCACCGAGGTGACACCAGCCGTGACGGGCAGTCGACGCCGGGTCACCTTCGATCGCCGGGTCGTCCGCCGCGCGCTCATCGCCGCCGCGGTCGTGGCAGTGGTCCTGCTCGGTTCCTATTTCATCCCGCTCCCCTCGATCGGCAGCGTTCGAGCATGGGGCGACGACCTCGGCCCGGCCTTCCCGTGGCTGTTCTTCGCGGCGTATGCCGTCGTCACGATCGCACCGATCCCCCGCTCGACCTTCACGGTGATGTCCGGGATCTTCTTCGGCCCCCTCGTCGGGTTCGTCGGCGCGATGGTCGCCTCGTCGATCGCCGCGGTCGCCGCCTTCGGACTCGTGCGGGTCCTCGGCCGCGATCGGGTGCGACCATTCCTCAAGAAGCCGGTCGTCAAGGCCGTCGAGTACCGCCTGGAACGGCGCGGCTGGCTGGCCGTCGGCTCGCTCCGCCTGATCGCGGCCTGCCCGTTCTCGGTCGCGAACTACTGCTCGGCCTTGTCCTCGGTACGGCCGTTGCCGTTCACGGTCGCGAGCATCATCGGCATGGCTCCCGGAACCGCGGCCGTGGTGATGCTCGGCGATTCGCTGACCGGCGGCGCCAACCCCGCCCAGCTACTGGTCAGCGGAGCACTCTTCGCGGTCGGGATCGCCGGGTTGATCCTCGACGCCCGGTTGCCGGTGACCACCGAAAGCCCTCAAACCTCCGGACTTGATCACGGCGAATCAAGTTCAGAAGGTTGATCAATCCAGCCACAAGACTTGATCGAGGTCGATCAAGCCCGTAGGCTTGTGTGATGTTCGTCATGACCGTCGACCAACGCGGCAGCCGCACCGACGTCGACCGCGTCGAAGCAGTCCTGGAGCGACTCCGCGACATCGACACGGTCCGACCCTTCGAGCGCACCGCAGGCGACGAGATCCAAGGCGTCCTCGATGATCCGCACACCCTGGCACGCCTCGCCGTCGAACTGACCGCCGACGGACACTGGAGCGTCGGCATCGGCACCGGCGATGTCGAGCAGCCTCTCCCCTCGTCCACCCGCGCAGGCCGTGGAGCCGCCTTCGTCCACGCCCGGGACGCGGTGGAGGCGGCCAAGCGCCAGCGCATACCGCTGTGCGTACGCGGTCCCGATGCCCGATGGTGCCGCCACGCTCAAACCGCCGGCCGCCTGATCAGCGACATCGTCGCCACCCGAAGTGCGGCCGGGATCGAGGCGGTGGCCCTCATGCGACGCGGACTCACCCAGGCGGACGCGGCGGGCGTCCTCGACATCACACCCCAGGCGATGAGCCAACGACTCCGCGCCGCCGGCTGGGACCTGGAACCCGATTCCCTGGAGCTGCTCGCCGATGCACTCGCCGAGGCCAACCGCCGGCATGTCGGCGAGCAGGCCCCGGATGCGACGGTGGTGCGATGACCGGGATCGCGCTCGCCCTCCTCGTGCTGACCGCCGTCGCACCCGTGCTGTGGCTCGGGGTGGAGCAGCTGCCACGTGACCGCGCAGTCGACGGCCCGACCGCGCCGCGGTCGGCGACCATCGTGCACGCGATCGGCCTGACGGTCCTGCTGGGGCTCGCCACCGCGACGGCGATCGTCGCCGCCACCGCCGGACCCGCAACCGGGTTCCCGGCCGCCGCGGCGACCGTGATCGCAGCGGTCGCGGCAGTCACCGGTGGCGGCCCGGTGGTGCGCGCAGTACTGAAACTGGGCGGCGTCCGAAGGGAACCGTCGCCGACGCCCGCCCCGGAGAACCCCTCTGACACCGAAACCCCCGACGACACCGAGACCCCCGACGACGCGGACACCGCACCGTCCGACCCGAACGAGGTCGGGCCGCTCCGCGGCGGTCGCGTCATCGGTTATCTCGAGCGCCTGGCCGTCGTCACGGCGCTGATGGCCGGGTGGCCGGAAGGCCTCGCGATCATCCTGGCGGTGAAGAGCCTCGCGCGTTATCCCGAACTACGTGCGCCGCAGGCGTCCGAGCAGTTCATCATGGGCACCTTCGCCTCGGTGCTGTGGGCGATCGGCCTCGCCGGCATCGAACACCTCATCACCACCTGAGGTCGGCCTAACCGGGCGTGGTGCCGGTCTCCTCGACCGCGGCGTCAAGCGACGCGGGACGTGACGACCGGCCCACGCCGGTGCCGATCTCGGGGGCGACGGGCTTGCGGGCCACCGCCTCGGCCTCGGCGACGGCCTGCGCCACCTTCGGATCGGACGCCAGCGAGAACCAGTCCTCGGTCTCCGACTCGTCGATCTGCGAGGGCGGCGAGTCGGTCGGCTCGTACCGGAACACGCCGTCGTCGCCCTGGATGCCGAAGGACTTCGCGAAACCCTGGAGCGCCGAACCGAAGTCGGACGGCACCACCCAGACCTTGCTGCCCTCGCCCTTCGCCATCTCCGGCAACTGCTGGAGGTATTGGTAGGCAAGCAGTTCCGGAGTCGGCTTGGCCGCCTTGATCGCCGCGAACGTCTTCTCGATGGCCTTCGCCTCGCCCTGTGCGTTCAGGTAGGCCGCCGCGCGATCACCCTGGGCACGCAGGATGCGAGACTGCCGCTCCGCCTCGGCGGCCAGGATCGCGGCCTGCTTGGCACCCTCGGCCGCGAGGATCTGCGACTGCTTGTTGCCCTCGGCGGTCTTGATCGCGGACTCGCGCTGACCCTCTGCGGTGAGAATCGTCGCGCGCTTCTCACGATCGGCCTTCATCTGCTTCTCCATCGACTCCTGGATCGACGGCGGCGGCATGATCGACTTGAGTTCGACGCGGGCGACGCGCAGGCCCCAGCGGCCGGTCGCCTCGTCGAGCACGCCGCGCAGCTGCCCGTTGATGGAGTCACGGGAGGTCAGCGTTTCTTCAAGGGTCATACCGCCGACCACGTTGCGCAGCGTGGTGATGGTGAGTTGCTCGACGCCGGCGATGTAGTTGTCGATCTCGTAGACGGCCGAACGCGGATTCGTCACCTGGAAGTAGACGACGGTGTCGATGGACAGCGTGAGGTTGTCCTCGGTGATCACCGGCTGCGGCGGGAAGGACACAACCCGCTCGCGGATGTCGACCCGCGCACGGATCCGGTCGATGAACGGCAGCAGCAGCGTCAGCTGGCCGGACACGGTGCGGGTGTAGCGGCCGAGACGCTCGATGACCGCGGCCTCCGCCTGCGGGATGAGCGCCACCGATTTGGCCAGCACCACCGCCACGAACACGACCAGCAGTACCACCACCACCAAGCCGAAGATCTGTAAGTCGTCCACAATTCACCTTTCTCGCGGAATGTCGAGCAGGTCGGGTCGAGCGATCAGGCGCGCCACACCACTGCGGTCGCACCGTCGATCTCGACGACGGTCACATGGGTTCCGGGTTCGAGCACCACTGCGGGGTCGACCGACCGCGCCGACCAGATGTCGCCGCCGATCTTCACGCGACCGTCGTCTCCGTCGACCGTCTCGGTGACGACCGCCGGCTGCCCCTCCAGGGCCTCGGTGTTCATGAGCACGGCGGGGCGATTGAGCATGTGGCGCTTGGCAACCGGACGAACGGCGACGAGCAGCAGAACCGACACCGCCGCGAACACCAGGCCATCCACCCAGAGGGGCGGCTCCCACACGAAATCCACACCGGCCGCGGCGAAGGCACCACCGGCCAGCATGAGCAGCACCAATTCGCCACCGAACATCTCCGCGACCGCCAAGACGATCGCGGCCGCCAACCACAGCAGGGCGCTCATGTGTCCAGTCTGCCAGAGATGTCCGAGCACCCGCGGTTCGTCGACGGCGCGGGCGAGCGGGCCGTCGCTATCCGGCCTCTTCGGCAGCGGTGACGAAGTCGATGAGTTCCTCCACCGACCGGAGGAGGGGCACCTCGAGATCGCGGAAGCTGCTGACCCCGCTCAGCACCCGGCGCCAGCCGTCCCGCGGGTCACCCCATCCCAGCTGGGCGCACACCCCGGTCTTCCAGTCGGTGCCGCGTGGAATCCTCGGCCAGGCCGAGATCTTGACCGAGGCGGGCTTCACCGCCTCCCAGACGTCGATGTAGGGGTGGCCGCACACCAGCACGTGCTCTCCGACCTCGGCGGTGAGGTGGGCCTCCTTCGAACCGGCCACGAGATGGTCGACGAGAACACCCGCACGCCGATGCGGCGCGGGCTGGAACTCGGCGAGCGCCGCATCGAGGTTGTCGAGACCGTCGAGACTGACCACGACAACCCCCTCGGCCCGTAGGTCGTCACCCCACACCCGTTCGAGCAATGTCGCATCGTGCACGCCCTCGACGAAGATCCGGCTGGCCCGTGCGGTGCGCGCGCGGGTGCGCGGCGCGGCCCGCGAACCCGATGCCGTCGTCGCCGGTTTCTGGGGTCCGCGCGTGCGCGGCCTGACGAGGGTCACGGTGCGACCGTCGATCAGGAAGGCGCCGGGGTTCATCAGGAAGACGCGGGTCTGGCCGTGCCGGTCCTCGAGTCGGACCAGGTCACCGGCGTAGCTCTTCTCGAGCCCGACGACGGCACCGCAGAAACCGGTGGCGGCGTCCTCCACGACCAGGTCACGTTCGGCCGCGACCTCCACCGGACGCGGCTTGGCCCGGCGTGGCTGAGACAGCACATCGCGCCCGTACCGGTCATCCATCGCGTTCCACCTCTTCGTCCCTGGACATCTGCGCCCAACACCGTAAGCGCCCGTGCCCCCGGCGGCGGGTTGCCACGCCCGGCGACCGTTCCGGGGCCGGCGGTATCCTTGTTCCTTGATGAATCGCAGCGACATCCTCCCCTCCATCGTCGCGTGGCCGACCTGCGCCCTGGGCGCGTGGTCGGCCGCGTGGCTCACCGGGCGCTGCTCCCCCGACGACGTGATCGAGGCGCTCGCCGAATCCGCCGACCGGCATGAGGTGTCGACCGAACAGCCCACGACCCCAACGGGATCCGGGAACGGCGTACTGGACCTGCTGGGTTTGCTGAAACCGGCGCGTCGCCTGGCGGTGCGCCTGCCGTCCACCGGCGACCCGCAGGGTCTGCCGCCGAACCCCGCGACGTCGAAGGCCCTCACCGCCGGCGAGGTTCTCCTGGTCGACGATTCGGACACGGCGGGCACCCTCGCACTCGTCCCCGAGTTCTCCACTCTCGGTGTCGATCCCCCGTACGTGACCTGCTGGTGGACCACCTTCCGCTACGCGGACCGGCTCGACCTCGACCATCTGGTGTCGTCCGGCCCGTCCGCGGGTGACCTGGAATACGACCTGCGCCAGGCGGTCCGCGATGCGGCGTCGATCATCGGCGGTCTCGGCGGACGCCGGTCGGTCGATGCGGGCGATCTGCGCAAAGAGCTCGCGGGCCTCACCGCCCGGCATCGCGTCGCACTGCCCCCGCACGCGCTCGACGCCCGCTCCACGCGGCTCATCGACACCGCCGCCCAGGTGGAGGCCATCGTCGATCTGGCCGGGGCCCGTCGGGTCGAGATCGGCGACACCGCGGGGCAATGGGATTCGGGCGACTCCGCCCTACGCGGGCTGCAGACGCTCACCCGGACCGCACGCGCGGCCGCGGTCAACGCCACGATCGGTGAGCTGCTCCGCCGCTGATTCAGGTGCGACTCGGGAACGCGTCAGGCCGGACCGGACTCCGTTCGGCGTCGTGGCGGCCGGTCGGAGACGAGGCCGTACATCGTGATGCCGTTCCAGCACTCGACTGCGAACTCGCTGGCGCCCCAGACCTCCGCGTAGTAGCGACGCAGAGTCTCCGAACCCGTCCATGCGTAGTACGGACGCGATGCTGCCGTGCAGAACTGTTCGATCTCGCACATCATGCCGATGAGCGCTCGACCGCCGCGCTCTTCGGGCGAGACCAACGCGAGCCGGAGACTCACCGCGTCGTCAACGGGCGGCTCGAGCTGCGAACTGGTCAGGAGTTCGGCGAACCGCTCACGCAGGCCCGGTATCGACGCCACACGCGTCACGTCGACCGGCACCAGCGGCGGTTCACCGTCGTGCGACAGGTCGGCATCGTGTGGCTGAAAGATCAGGACACCGACCAGACGACCGTCTCGCCGCGAACCGAGGACACATCCCGCTTTCAGTAGCGGCCGGACGAGAATCTCGGCCAACCATTTCCGTAGGTCGATATCGGAAATATGCTCGCCGAGCAGCCACCGGTACAGGGGAATCTCGTCGACGTGACGGGTCAACAATTCGATCGCGCACCCGAGATCATCGTAGGTGAGCGTCGACGTCTCCACTTCCCCGAATTGTCGTGGTCGCGTTTCCATCTCACACCCGTCCTCAGCAGCGAAAATACTTCACCTTTTCCATAAACCGCGGGTGGGCCGCGTCATCACGACGCGGCCCACCCGGAATGACTGCCTACGAAGACGACCCTGCGTCGTCGCTACCGCTGGTGGAACCGGTGAAGATCGCTTCGAGGAGAGGGCCGAGCACGTCGATCTCGAGCCGGATGGGTCCTTCAGCCATTGGAAAATCCTCTCTGAACATTCGCTGCCCGGTCGGGCCGCGCAATGGACAGAATCACACCACAATTCGGCAATCCCACTCAGATTCGAATTCTTCGTTACTCATTTGTTATATCAAATAAACGGATCGCTGATATGGACAAACGACCAGAAATTCACGGAAGAAAATAAACTACAGGCGATAGGTTGAATTGGTCATCCGACCCATTGCGCCAACCGCAGAATGGTCAAGCGTCCAGGTCGCCCTTTCAGCAGCGCAGCGTTCCCCTAAAGCGCACGCCGGGATCGCGGCGCCCCGTCGGAAACGAGTCCGTACATCGTGATGCCGTTCCAGTTCTCGCTCGAGAACTCGGTGGCACCCCAGACCTCTGTGTAGTAGCGACGCAGGGTCTCCGAACCTGTCCACGCATAGAACGGGCGAGCTGCGGCCGCACAGAACCGCTCCAGCTCGCGCATCATGGCAACCGTTGCCAGGCCGCCGCGTTCGGTGTGCGCCACGACTCCGATCCGGAGGTTGATCGCGTCGTCCGCCGGAGGTGGCAGCTTCGAACCCGTCAGCAGATCTGCGACGCGTTCCCGCATTCCGGGTACGGTCGCGACCGCGGCGAAGTCGGCCGGGGCCAGCGGTGGCTTGCCACCGACCGAGAGATCGGCGTCGTGCGGCTGGAAGACCAGCAAACCGACGAGACGATCGCCCCGTCGGGCGCCGATGACGTATCCCGCGTTCAACAATGGTCGTACGAGGATTTCCGCCAACCATTTTCGCAGCGAGCGATCAGCGATGTGTTCGCCGAGCAACCAGGAGTACAGCGGTATCTCGTCCAAGCGGTCTGCGAGCAATTCGATGGCCAGATCGAGGTCGGCACCGCCGAGGGTGACCGTTTCGATCGATTCGTACTGTTCAACAGTCATCGCAGTTCACATTTCGGTGCAGACATGAAAACAGACCCCAAAAAAGACAGGTGGGCCGCGTCGTCGACGCGGCCCACCTGTAAAGACTTCTCACGCAGGCGGCGTGTCTTCGTCCAGCGATCCGGTGAGAATGGTGTCCATGATCGACCCGAGAACCGAGTCGTCCAGATCGATAAGCTTATCTGCCATTACAGATTCCTCTCTGAGATCGCCACCCGGGGGGAGGTAGCGTATCCACAGAATGTCACCTGACAAAGAACAAGGCCACACGTGCCCTCTCCTGTTATTCGATTGTTATCTACGCAAACGATCAGGGCGCCCGCGCAGAAACGATCGTTAACAATGGGCGTGCGATCGACCGCCGCTAGGTGGCATCGGCCGCGGGGGCCGATGGCCGCGATGGCCGTGCGGCGGGCACGCAGCACCGGTCCCGGCACACGCGACCGTTGTCCCCGCAACCCATCGCGGTGAGATCTCCGAGGCCACCGGCGTAGGTCTCCACGTACTCCCCGATCATTTCGACAAATCGAGGATCGGTGCCGACGGTGTCGGCCCGAACGTAATCCATCCCGAGTCGCTGCGCCGTCTCGGCCGCTTCGTTGTCGAGGTCCCAGATCACCTCGAGGTGATCGGAGATGAAACCGACGGGATAGACCACTACCCGGCGAACACCTTGCGCCGCAAGACCTTCGAGATGATCACAGATGTCCGGTTCGAGCCACGGGATCTGCGGGGGTCCCGACCTCGACTGCCAGACCTGGTCGAAGTCGTCGACGCCGAGGGCGTCGGCAACGGCCTGCGACGCGGCCATCACCTGGCGCGAGTAGAGACCCCCGCCCTCGGCGGCCGGTCCGGACGCGGCATCGGCCGAGCTCGGCACGGAATGTGCGGTGAACACCAGGCGGACCGGGTCCTCGGACTCACCGAGCTTCTCGATCCCGCGACGGACGGCGTCTGCGCCGGCCGCGGTGAATGCCGGATGCGACCAGTACTGCGGTAGTTTGCGGAGCACCACGGCACCCTCTGGTGTCGTGGACGCGGGTTCACGCTCGGCCAGCGCCTTCAACGACCGGTCGATGTCCTCGTGGTACTGACGGCACCCCGAATACCCACCCCAGGCGGAGGTCGGGAAGACCAGAATGCGGCGATGCCCGGCCCGGTACATCTCGGCCAGGGTGTCCTCGGCCATCGGGTGCCAGTTGCGGTTGCCGAAGTACACCGGAATGTCGACGCCCCGCCGTGCCAGGTCTGCGCGGAGGCCGTCGATCATGTCAAGGTTCAGCCTGTTGATCGGCGACACCCCACCGAAGTGCAGATAGTGCTCCGCCACCGATTCCAGGCGTTCCCGCGGGATACCACGGCCCCGGGTCACGTTCTCCAGGAACGGCATGACCTCGTCGGGGCCCTCGGGACCACCGAAGGACAGGAACAGGACGGAATCGAAGGCGGTCTCCACGGCGTCTCTTCCCGGGCTCACGACCCGGAGGTCATGCCCTCCGGGAACCAGGTGTTGTGGCTGGCGCCGCCGTCGACGTAGACGATCGAGCCGGTGGTGCCGGGCAGCCAGTCGCTCAGCAGCGCACAGACCGACTTGGCGACCACGGTCGGGTCGTCGACGTCCCAGCCGATGGGCGACGCGCCGTCCCAGTACTCGTTGAGCATGTTCAGCTGCTTGGCGTCGTCGGTTGCGGTGCCGGCGATGGCCTTGGCCGCGAGCGTCTTGATGGGACCGGCGGCGACCAGGTTGGAGCGGATCTTCTTGGCGTTGCCCACTTCTCGCGCCACGTAGCGGTTCACCGACTCGAGCGCCGCCTTGGCGACGCCCATCCAGTTGTAGTACGGCATGGCGGTGCGGGGGTCGAAGTCCATACCCACGATGGACCCGCCCTCGTTCATGACGGGCAGTACGGCGCGGGCCAGCGACGCGTAGCTCCAGGCCGAGATCTCGAACGCCTTGGCGGCGTCGGGGCCGGGGCCCTCGAGGAACGGCTTGGCCTCCGGGCCCATCAGGGTGCGCGGTGCGAACGCGATCGAATGCATGACACCGTCGATGCCCTGCGGGGCGATCTCACGGATCTTGCCGGCGAGCGACTCGAGGTCCTCCTCGTTGGTGACGTCGAGACCGATGGCCGGCGGCACCTCCTTCGGCAGACGCTTGGCGATCCGGTCGATCAGCCGCAGCCGCTCCGGGATGCCGGTGATGATCACCGTCGCGCCCTGCTCCTGCGCCATGGCGGCCGCGTGGAAGGCAATCGACGCATCGGTGATGATGCCCGTGATGAGGACGGTCTTCCCGTCCAGGATTCCGCTCACGAAAGTGTGCTCCTGATATCGACGTTGATTGAGATGTGGTGTGGCCGTCGGCCGGTGGTGACCCGCAGGGTCAGTGACCCATGCCCATGCCGCCGTCGACCGGGATGACCGCGCCGGAGATGTAACCGCCCTCGTCGGAGGCGAGGAAGCTGATCGCGGCGGCGACGTCCTCCGGCTTGCCGGTACGACCCAGCGGGATGGCCTGCTTGGCCATCTCGATGTAGCGATCCTCCATGGCCGCGGTCATGTCGGTCTCGATGAAGCCGGGCGCGACGACGTTCGAGGTGATGTTGCGCGATCCGATCTCACGGGCGATGGAACGCGACATGCCGATGAGGCCGGCCTTGGACGCCGCGTAGTTGACCTGGCCGGGGATACCCGACATCGCGACGACCGAGCCGAGGAAGATCATGCGGCCCCACTTGGCGCGCTGCATTCCCTTGGTGGCCCGCTTCGCGCAGCGGAAGGCGCCGGTGAGGTTGGCGTCGAGGACCTTTTCGAAGGACTCCTCGGACAGACGCATGAGCAGCATGTTGTCGGTGATGCCCGCGTTGGCCACAAGGATCTCCACCGGACCCTGGTGGGCCTCGACCTCGGCGAAGGCCGCGTCGACCGACTCGGAGTCGGTGACGTCGCACTTCACGCCGAACAGACCCTCGGGGGCACCGGAGCCGCGGTGAGTGACCGCGACCTTGTGGCCGTCGGCCGCGAGGCGCTGGGCCACGGCAAGGCCGATCCCGCGGTTGCCGCCGGTCACCAGGACCGAACGGGAGGGGTTCTGCGCTTCGTTGCTGGATGCCGTCATGGGTGTCTAACCTATCCGTTCTGTTTGGGTCGGCGTCGCGGTGGTCGTCGGACGTGGCTAGCCGGCCGGCCGGGCCCGGGGTCGGGTCAGGGCAGCCTGCGATTGATCGCGAGCGCTGCGAACGCCGAGACCAGCGCGAACAACGTACCCGCGATCAGCCACGGCTTCGAGTTGTCCCCGCGTCGTGTCTCGTAACCGATCTCGTTCTGCAGTTTCTCGTAGACCTTGTTGAGCTCGTCGAGGCTCGCGGCGGTGAAGAAGTCGCCGCCGGAGAGGTTCGCGATCTTGCGCAGCGAATCGTCGTCGACGGGGACCGGGACGCGATCACCCTCGAGTTCGACGGTGCCCGTCCGGGTGCCGAAAGAGATCGTCGAGACCGGGATCTTCTCCTCCTTGGCCTTCCGGGCCGCGGTGAAGGCACCGCGCGGGTCGTCGGGGTCGTCGGGCACGGTCTCCTTGCCGTCCGACAGCAGCACGATCCGCGCCGGCGGGGCCGCCTCGCCCCCGCCGAGAACGGCGTTGAGTGTGCTGATCTGCTGCAACGCCGCGAAGATGCCCTCGCCGGTCGCCGTCTTGTCGTCGAGCCTCAGTTTGTCCACGGCAACCTTGGTCGCGTTGTGGTCCGGGGTCGGCGAGACCAGGCTCGCCGCGGTGCCGGCGAAGGAGATCAGGCCGAGGTTGATGCCCTCGGTCAGCTCGTCGGCGAACTTCTTCGCAGCCTCCTGTGCGGCCTTGATGCGCGACGGCGAGACGTCGGTCGCGTTCATCGACCGCGAAACGTCCATCACGAGGATCACCGTCGCCTTGTTGCGGGGGACCTTGCGGTCGGCCTGCGGGCCGGACAAGGCGACCGTCAGCAGGATCAGCGAGATGATCAGCAACGCGATCGGCACGTGGCGCAGCCGGTTGCGGTCGGCGGGTGCGACGGACTTCAGGAGATCGAGGTTCGCGAACGTCAGCGCCCGTTGCTTGCGGCGACGCAGCATGTACACGTACGCGGCACCGAGCAGGGCCACGACGAGCAGCAGCAACAACCAGAAGGGACTGGACAGCATCGGCTACCCCACCCCGGCGGCCAGGCCGCGTCGTCGCTGGGCGATGAACTTGACGGTGTCGGTGATCCACTCGCGGTCGGTGCGGAGGGAGAGGGTGGCTCCCCCGCAGCTGCGCAGCGTCCGGTGCACGCGCTGCTGATGGGCGCGGGCGGCGGCGGCGAAGTCGCGCTGCAGCTCCTCGGTGACGGTGACGTCGTGGATCTCCCCCGACTCGGCGTCGGCCAGGGTGACCTCGCCGATCGCGGGCAGTTCCAGGTCGCGAGGGTCGAGGACCTCGACCGCGAGCAGTTCGTGATGGGCGCCGATGGCACGCAACGAGCGCTCCCAGTCGATCGGTCCGAGGAAGTCGCTGATGACGACAGCGAGCCCGCGGCGGCGCTGCGGCCGGCGCAGTGCCTCGATACCGGCCTTGAGGTCGCCGCGGACACCGGGGGCGCTGCGCCGGGTCGTCGCGATGGCCTTGAGGAGGTTCTGGGCATGGGCGCGGCCGGCTCGCGCGGGCACCCGTACGACGTCGTCGCCGGTCACCACGAGGGCGCCGTGCCGGTTGCCGCCACCGGTGGTGAGATGCACGATCGCGGCGGCCGCGGCCACCGCCAGGTCGCGCTTGGTGCACCCGACCGTGCCGAAGTCGAGGCTCGCCGACGCATCGACGACGAGCCAGGTCTCGAGCTCGCGGTCGGCGATCATCTGGCGCACATGCGGCTGGGTGGTGCGGGCGGTGACCGACCACTCCATCCGACGGACGTCGTCACCGGGCTGGTAGGCACGTGCCTCCCCCGGTTCCGAACCCGGGCCGGGGATGAGTCCGAGATGCTCGCCCTGCAACACGCCGTCGAGCTTGCGACGGACGGTGAGCTCCAACATCTTCAGAGCCGCCGTCAGCTGGGGCTCCTCGAGCAGCCCGGCACCGAGGCTGGGTAGGTCGCGATTAGCCGCCATACCGCGCATTCGGGTTTACCGGACCGGAGCCCTGCGGAACCTGCTGTCCGGCATAGCCGTTGGCGCCCTGCTGAGGCTGGGGCGCGCCGGCCTGGCCCTGTCCCTGGGGTGCCGCCGGGTACGACGGCGACTGCACCGGCTGCGCACCGACCTGCGGGAGTCCCACGGTCTGCAGCACCCGGGTGATGACCTGATCGGCGTCGATCTCGTCGGCCAGCGCGTCGTAGGACAGCACCAGGCGGTGCCGGAGGACGTCGGGCATGATCTCGACGATGTCCTGCGGGATGACGTAGTCGCGTCCCCGGACCAGTGCGAGGGCTCGGGCCGCGGCCACGATGCCGAGCGTCGCTCGCGGCGAGGCGCCGTAGGACAGCCACGACGCGACGTCGTTGAGACCGAGCTCGGCCGGACGACGCGTCGCGTTGATGACACGGACGACGTAGTCGACGAGCGCGTGGTGGACGAAGACGTTCGCGGCGGTCTTCTGCAGACGCAGCATCGCCGCGGGGTCGAGGACCTGCGAGGCCGTCGGCGGGACGTTGCCCATCCGGTAGACGATCTCGCGCTCCTCCTCCACCGACGGGTAGTCGACGAGAACCTTGAACAGGAAGCGGTCTCGCTGGGCCTCCGGCAGCGGGTAGACACCCTCGTTCTCGATGGGGTTCTGGGTCGCCATCACGAGGAACGGGTCGGGCATCGGGTAGGTCTTGCCGCCGATCGACACATGCCGTTCGGCCATGACCTCGAGGAGCGCGGACTGCACCTTGGCCGGCGCACGGTTGATCTCGTCGGCGAGCAGGAAGTTCGCGACGACCGGGCCGAGCTCGGTGTCGAATTCCTCGCGGCCCTGGCGGTAGATACGCGTACCGATGAGGTCGGTGGGCACCAGGTCGGGGGTGAACTGCACGCGGGAGAAGGATCCGCCGACGACCTTGGCGAAGGTCTCCACCGCGAGCGTCTTGGCGACGCCCGGCACACCTTCGAGGAGGATGTGGCCGCGGGCGAGCAGACCTACGAGAATCCGTTCGACGAGCTGGTCCTGACCGACGATGACGCGCTTGACCTCGTAGATGGCCCGCTCGAGCAGGGCGACGTCGGCGTCGCTCAGCACCGACGAGTCGGCGCCTGCCGCGGCCGGGTCCCCCGTGGCCGCCTTGTCGAGGGAGTGCGATTCGGTCAACCCGTGCTCCTGTTCGTCTGAACTCTGCTGCTCACTGGTGTGGCCACGTCGGGGCCGAAGACACCCCCGCGTGTTTGTGCCAGCCTAGCCGTGCGAACTGAAAAGGCGCCAAGAAGATGTGCGGCCCGTCGTTCGGACGTTCTCAGAGGAGGCGGACCACGTTGGGCATCGCACCGCTGGTGCGCAGCGGCGACACCTTGACGACGGAGCCGGACTGCGGGGCCTCGACCATCTTGTTGTCGCCCAGGTACAGCGCGACGTGCTGGCTCGCGTTCGGGCCGTAGAAGATCATGTCGCCGCGACGCATCTGCGACAGCGGGAAGTGCGGACCCGACGTGTACTGGTAGCCCGTGTAGTGCGGCAGTTCGATGCCGACACCGGCGAAGGCGTAGATCATCAGACCGGAGCAGTCGAAGCCGACCTTGCGGTAGTCGCCGTAGCTGTCGGCGACGCCGCCGTCGCGGATGCCCTGCGTCGGACCGTTGACGTCGCCGCCGCCCCATGCGTAGGTGACACCCAGCTGCGACAGTGCCCGGTTGACGACGATCTCGACCGCCTGCGGGCCGCGCAGACCCGGCCGCATGATGCCACCCGATCCGCCGCCGCCGCCGGAGCCGCCGAACAGGGAACCGAGGCTTCCCGATCCGAGGCGGGAGCTCAGGCTGTCGTTGCCACTGCTGCCGGTGAGGTCCATGCCGCCGAGACCGAGCTCGTTGAGGAGTTCGGACTGCGGCAGTCGCTGCTCGCCGATGATGCCCTTGAGCATCTGCGAACCGACGTCGAGGCCCATGCCGAGGGCCGCGGAACCCACGTCGACGGCGATCTGGGCAGCGGCACGCGCGGCGATCGAGAGCAGTTCGTTGTCGGAGACGTTGGTCGTCGGCAGGTCCGGGAGGGTCGGGGCCGCCGGGAAGATGTTCTTGAGCAGGTCGCGGGTCGACGGTCCGGCGGCCTGCTTCTTGGGCACATATCCGCGGATCGAGTCGATCTTCTTCTGCACGCGGTCACGCTTGGCGACCAGCGAGGCCTTGCGCTCCGACTGTTCGGCGATGGCGGTCTTGGCCTCGGACACCGCGGCCAGGGCGTCCCGCTTGCGCTGGTCGGCGCTCTTCGCGGCGAACGCCGCCTGCCGGCGGGTCGCCTCGACGGCGGCCAGACGGTTGGCCTTCTGGTTACGGGCGACCTGGAGACGTCGGATGGTCTCCTGCTGCTTCTTGCCGACCTGGTCGAGCAGCTTCATCCGGTCGAGGACCGCCTGGGGGTCCGGGGACGCGACATAGTTCGACATCGAACCCTGTTCGGCGCCCTGCTGGTACGCGAGTCGCACGAAGTTGTCGAACGTCTTCTGCGCCTCGGTGACGGCCTGACCGGCGCGGTCGAGTTCGGTGCGCGCGCCGCGGGCGGCGACGGTCGCCAGACGCCGCTGGGCGAGCGAGTTCTGGAAGTCGACGATCGCGCGGTTGACGTTCTCCTGCCGGACCGCGAGGGCCTCGTCGAGGTCGGCGATGTCCTGGTTCACCGAGGCGATCTCGTTGATCAGTCCGGTCACCGGCGACTCGGGCGCCTTCTTCGGGGTCGCGACGGCATGACCGGCGCCGACCGCACAGATGAGAACGGCGGCCATGGCCGCCGTGACGCGCGCCGGCCAGGACGCACCTGTTCTAACTCGCCTCACCTGAACTCCTCGCGGTTCCTTCCGGGGACCTGTCCGATCCCCGGATCTCGATCGAACGGCCACTGTGGGCCGCCCCGACCACACACTGCACATTCGTCGCATCCGCCCCTGCAGGGAACACAAGTCACACATGCGACATCAGAACCGTACGTCACATCAACCACACGAGAAAACCGAAAGTTGTGAATTACAAAGGCGTGATTACCTGGGAAAATGCTGTGAACTGCAGATAGTTCACCACCGTGGCTCAGGTCTCGAATTCGCAACAAACCGGTACACGAACCGGATCGGGCGCGCGCACGACGACGCCGGCGCCACCGGACCGCGGGAAACGGTCGTCAGGAACGCCGGCGAGAGACGTGGTGTGGGGTCAGGAAGAGGCCGACGACTCGGCCCGGGTCCCGTCGCGAGGGGTGTCCACATCATCGGACGACGCAGCATCTGCCCCGACTGGGGCCACGGGGCCCAGCGGACCGTTCGCCGCCTTCGCACGCGCCCGCCGGGTGCGGAATCGCGCGCCGACCGCACCGAGGACGACGACGAGGATGAGGAGCAGACCGACCACGGTCCAGTCGATGTGCGAATCCGTCATCGAGTCGACCATCTGCCGGGCCGCGCCGGGCGGGTCGGTGAGGGTCAGGTTCTGTGTCGCCTGCTCCTGGATGACCCGGCTGAACTCCGGGGAGGAACTGCCCACCGAGTTGGGGCCGAGGACGATCACGGTGCCGCCGACCTGCTCCTGCAGCTGGTTGGCGATGTCGCGATAGAGGCTGAACCGCGGCTGCACCTGGTCGACGACCACGAAGCTGAAGTCCTGGCCCTTGCTCTTGGCGTACTCGATGACCTCGAGCATCGCCGGGACCTGTTCGGGGGTGGCGCCGGCGACCCCGTCGTCGGCGATGTCGCGCGACAGTTCGGCCATGTCGACGCCGACGAGCCCGGTGAGTTCGGTGTTCTCCTCCGGCGCGGCCAGCATCAGCATCGTCGGCTCGGGACCCATCTGTCCTCACCCCTGTCTGTCGGTACAACCCCGCGACGAGCAAAGGTGACGCTCGCCGGACTTCGACCTGCACGGTACGACACAATGGACTCGTCCGGGTATTCGCCCACGGCGTGAGTCGTCGGCGGCGTGTCGCCGACACCCCGCTTGGTAACAGTACGCTCGTACTGTTAGAGTGGACGGTGTTGTCGCGGGTTGTCTCGCGGACATCCGATGGCACCGGTGCAGCCCCGCCGGGTTCAGAATTTCATCGAGCATCGCCGACGCAGCCCGTCGGTAAACGAGGAGAGTGGATTTAGACGTGAGTATCAATTCCTTCGGCGCCCGCGGCACGCTGGACGTCGGCGACAACAGCTACGAGATCTACCGCCTGAACGCCGTCAAGGGCGCCGAGAAGCTCCCCTACGCCCTCAAGGTGCTGACCGAGAACCTCCTCCGCACCGAGGACGGCGCGAACATCACGAAGGAGCACATCGAGGCCCTGGCCAACTGGGACCCGAGTGCCGAGCCGAGCATCGAGATCCAGTTCACGCCGGCCCGCGTGATCATGCAGGACTTCACCGGTGTGCCGTGCATCGTCGACCTCACCACCATGCGTGACGCCGTCAAGGAACTCGGCGGCGACCCGGACAAGGTCAACCCCCTCGCCCCCGCCGAGATGGTCATCGACCACTCCGTCATCATCGAGGCCTTCGGCAACGCCCAGGCCTTCGAGCGCAACGTCGAGATCGAGTACCAGCGCAACGAAGAGCGCTACAAGTTCCTCCGCTGGGGCCAGGGCGCCTTCGACGACTTCCGCGTCGTCCCGCCGGGCACCGGCATCGTCCACCAGGTCAACATCGAGCACCTTGCGCGTTCGGTCATGGTCCGTGACGGCGTCGCCTACCCCGACACCTGCATCGGCACCGACTCGCACACCACGATGGAGAACGGCCTCGGCGTCCTGGGCTGGGGCGTCGGCGGTATCGAGGCCGAGGCCGCGATGCTCGGCCAGCCGGTCTCGATGCTCATCCCCCGCGTCGTCGGCTTCAAGCTGACCGGTTCCACCAAGCCGGGCGTGACTGCCACCGACGTCGTGCTCACCATCACCGAGATGCTGCGCAAGCACGGTGTGGTCGGCAAGTTCGTCGAGTTCTACGGCAACGGCGTCGCCGAGGTGCCACTCGCCAACCGCGCCACCATCGGCAACATGAGCCCCGAGTTCGGTTCGACCTGCGCGATGTTCCCCATCGACGAGGAGACCGTGAAGTACCTGCGCCTCACCGGTCGCAGCGAAGAGACGCTCGCCCTCGTCGAGGCCTACGCCAAGGAACAGGGCATGTGGCTGGAGAAGGACGCCGAGGAGGCCGTGTACTCGGAGTACCTCGAGCTCGATCTCGCCGACGTCGTCCCGTCGATCGCCGGCCCGAAGCGTCCGCAGGACCGCATCGAGCTGTGGGACGCGAAGAACGCGTTCCGCAAGGACATCCACAACTACGTCGAGAACGGCAACAGCCCGGCTCACACCCAGCTCGACGAGGCCGTCGAGGAGACCTTCCCGGCTTCCGACCCGGCCACGCTGACCTTCGCCGACGATGACGCGGAGCCCCTGCACTCGGCCGCCAACGGCGCCGAGGGCCGCCCGACCAACCCGGTGCGCGTGGACTCCGAAGAGCGCGGCTCGATGATCCTCGACCACGGCATCGTGACCATCGCGTCGATCACCAGTTGCACCAACACCTCCAACCCGTCGGTCATGCTCGGCGCAGCGCTGCTCGCCAAGAAGGCGGTCGAGAAGGGTCTGACCTCCAAGCCGTGGGTCAAGACCTCGATGGCTCCGGGTTCGCAGGTCGTCACCGGCTACTACGAGAAGGCCGGCCTGTGGCCGTACCTGGAGAAGCTGGGCTTCTACCTCGTCGGCTACGGCTGCACCACCTGTATCGGCAACTCGGGCCCGCTGCCCGAGGAGATCTCGAAGGCGATCAACGACAACGATCTGACCGCCACCGCGGTGCTCTCGGGCAACCGTAACTTCGAGGGTCGTATCAACCCCGACGTGAAGATGAACTACCTGGCCTCGCCGCCGCTGGTCATCGCCTACGCCCTCGCCGGCACCATGGACTTCGACTTCGAGTCCGACCCGCTGGGCAAGGACACCGACGGCAACGACGTCTTCCTCAAGGACATCTGGCCGACCAACGAGGAGATCGAGGCGACCATCGCCTCGTCGATCTCCCCGGAGCAGTACGCCGCCGACTACGCCGACGTCTTCAAGGGCGACGAGCGTTGGCAGAACCTGCCCACCCCGTCGGGCAAGACCTTCGAGTGGGACGACAAGTCCACCTACGTGCGGAAGCCTCCGTACTTCGAGGGCATGCAGCTCGAGCCGGCACCCGTCTCCGACATCAAGGGCGCCCGCGTCCTCGCGAAGCTCGGCGACTCGGTGACCACCGACCACATCTCCCCCGCGTCGACGATCAAGCCCGGCACCCCCGCCGCGCAGTACCTCGACGCCAACGGTGTGGCCCGCAAGGACTACAACTCGCTGGGCGCCCGTCGTGGCAACCACGAGGTGATGATCCGCTCGACCTTCGGCAACATCCGCCTGCAGAACCAGCTGCTCGACGGTGTCACCGGTGGTTACACCCGCGACTTCACCCAGGAGGGTGCGCCGCAGTCGTTCATCTACGACGCCGCGCAGAACTACGCCGAGCAGAACATCCCGCTCGTCGTCCTCGGCGGCAAGGAGTACGGCACCGGTTCGTCGCGTGACTGGGCGGCCAAGGGCACCAGCCTGCTGGGCGTCAAGGCAGTCATCACCGAGAGCTTCGAGCGCATCCACCGCTCGAACCTGATCGGCATGGGCGTCATCCCGCTGCAGTTCCCCGAGGGTGAGTCGCACAAGTCGCTGGGCCTCGACGGCACGGAGACCTTCGACATCTCCGGTATCGAGGAGCTCAACGAGGGCAAGACCCCGAAGACCGTGCACGTCACCGCCACCAAGGAGGACGGCTCGAAGGTGGAGTTCGATGCCAAGGTTCGCATCGACACCCCCGGCGAAGCCGATTACTACCGCAACGGAGGCATCCTGCAGTACGTGCTGCGGAACATGATCAACGGCTGACAAGGAGCACGCGACGTGCCCAAGGTCAGTGATGACCGCCTTGCCGCGCGTCGTCGGGAGATTCTCGACGGCGCGCGGCATTGCTTCGCGGAGTACGGATACGACGGTGCGACCGTCAAGAGGATCGAGGAGTCCACGGGCCTGTCCCGGGGCGCGATCTTCCACCATTACCGGGACAAGGAAGCGCTCTTCCTCGCGCTCGCGCACGAGGATGCCGAGCGCATGGCCGATGTCGCCGCCGAAGAGGGCCTCGTGCAGGTCATGCGCGACATGCTCACGCGACCGGAGGACTTCGACTGGCTCGGCACCCGGCTCGAGATCGCACGAAAGCTACGGACCGACAACAGCTTTCGTGCGGAGTGGATGGCCCGCTCGGCCGAGCTCGAACAGGCCACCCTCCGCCGTCTCGAACGCGGTCGCCAGGCCGGCCGGCTCCGCGACGACGTCCCCACCGAGGTCCTGGTGAAGTACCTCGACCTCGTTCTCGACGGCCTGATCACCCGGTTGGCGTCGGGCCAGCCCACCGACGATCTGCACGCGGTCCTCGACCTCGTCGAGGAATCGGTGCGGGCCCGGGACTGACCCACCAGCACCACCGCTCGACCACACCCGGCGAGTCGTCCGAACTGTCGTTCGGCGGCTCGCCGGTGGTGTTTTGTGGGCCGTCCTGACAGCAGGCGGTGAGGTCAGCCGCGAAGGCTAGGGTACTGTGACACACGACACCCCGAACGATCGTTAGATAACGGACGTTCCGGGTGAACGTCCCCCTTCGTCAGAGGAGAGCACCCTTGTTCCCTGGAGTCTTCGCCAAGTCCACTCCGGACAAGCCCGCCGTCATCCGTGCCGCCACCGGCGAGCAGTTGACCTACCGTCAGCTCGACGAGAACTCGACCCGGCTCGCCAACTATCTGGAGTCGCTGGGCCTGAAGCGCGGAGACAGCATCGCGGTGGTGTCCGCCAACGATCTCCACGTCTTCGAGGTGTACTGGGCGGCACTGCGCAGCGGACTGTACGTGACCGCGGTCAATCACCACCTGACGGCGGCCGAGACCAACTACATCCTCACCGACTGCAACGCCCGGGTGCTGTTCGCCGGCGCGTCGGTCGCCGACGCCGTGTCGCGGTCCGGCGAGATCGAGGCCCTCACCGGCACCGGCCGCCGGGTGGTGTGGGGCGGGGACCTCGAGGGCTTCGACAGCTACGACAAGGTGCTCGCCAACGCCTCGGCCGAACCACGCACCGACCAGCCGCGCGGTACCGACATGCTCTACTCGTCGGGCACCACCGGCCGTCCGAAGGGCATCAAGACCCCCATGCCCGACGGCCAGGTCGACCAGATCCCCGACGCCTACACCGCGATCTTCGCACCCATGTACGGCTTCGACGAGAACGCCGTCTACCTCTCCCCCGCGCCGCTGTATCACGCTGCGCCGCTGCGCTACTGCGGCGTGACCAATTCGGTCGGCGGCACCGTGATCATGCTCGACCGGTTCGAGCCCGAGGCCGCCCTGGCAGCGATCCAGAACCACAAGGTGACGCACAGCCAGTGGGTGCCCACCATGTTCATCCGGATGCTCAAACTGCCCGAGGAGGTTCGCAACTCCTACGACGTCAGCAGTCTGAAGATCGCCATCCACGCCGCGGCACCGTGCCCGGTCGAGGTGAAGCGGGCGATGATCGAGTGGTGGGGACCGGTCATCCACGAGTACTACGCGTCCACCGAGGCGGCGGGTGCGACGTTCATCGGTCCGCAGGAGGCGCTCGACCACCCCGGGTCGGTCGGCAGGCCGCTGCTCGGAGTCGTCCACATCTGCGACGAGGACGGCAAGGAACTCCCGGTGGGCGAGGTCGGTCAGGTCTTCTTCGAGCGCGAAGACGTTGCCTTCCAGTACCACAACGATCCGGAGAAGACCCGCAAGGCCCAGCACCCGGAACACGAGAACTGGTCCACGACAGGTGATGTCGGCTACGTCGACGAGGAGGGATACCTCTACCTCACCGACCGCAAGGCCTTCATGATCATCTCCGGCGGCGTGAACATCTACCCGCAGGAGGCGGAGAACGTCCTGATCAACCATCCGGCGGTCTTCGACGTCGCCGTGATCGGTGTTCCCGACTCGGATCTCGGTGAGGTCGTCAAGGCCTGCGTCCAGCTCGCCGACGGTCGTGAGCCCTCCGACGAACTGGCCGATGAACTCATCGCATTCACCAAGGAGAGCATCGCCGCCTACAAGGCACCGCGGTCGGTGGACTTCGTCGACGAGCTACCGCGCACACCCACCGGCAAGCTGGTCAAGGGTGAACTGCGCAAGAAGTACTGGCCCGCGAGTTAGCATCTCGCTCCCTGAGGTGCGGGCGCGGCAGCCCGGCCCCGCTCCCTGAGGTGCGAGCGCAGCAGCCCGCCCTCGCTCCCTGAGGTGCGAGCGCAGCAGCCCACCCTCGATCCCTGAGGTGCGAGCGCAGCGAGCCTCGA
>NZ_JSYC01000023.1:0-15643 GCF_054823965.1 Gordonia sp. GN26
GGTTTCGATACGGCTCGTCGCAAGCTCCTCACCTACTCAACCAGCGTGGTGGATCACGCAGCCGAGGTGACGCGGTAGACGTCGTAGACGCCCTCCACGTTGCGGACCACGTTCAGTACGTGGCCGAGGTGTTTGGGGTCGCCCATCTCGAAGGTGAACTTGGAGATGGCCACCCGGTCGCGGCTGGTGGTGACCGACGCCGACAGGATGTTCACGCGTTCGTCGGCGAGCACCTTGGTGACGTCGGACAGCAGGCGATGGCGGTCGAGTGCCTCGACCTGGATCGCCACCAGGAACACCGATTCCGGGGACGGCGCCCACGACACGTCGAGGATGCGTTCGGACTGCTGCTGCAGCGAGGTCGCGTTGGTGCAGTCGGTGCGGTGCACGCTGATGCCGCCGCCGCGGGTGACGAAGCCCATGATGTCGTCACCCGGTACGGGCGTACAGCATTTGGCGAGTTTGATCACCACGTTGTCGACGCCGTCGACGACCACGCCGGCATCGCCGCCCTGACGTGAGCGGGTGGGCATCGTCGACGGGGTGGACCGCTCGGCGAGCGCCTCCTCCGCGTCCTCGATGCCGCCGAGGGATGCGACGAGGCGGTTGACGACGTGCCGTGCGGAGACGTGGTTCTCGCCCACCGCGGTGTACAGCGCGGTGACGTCGTTGTACCGCAACTCCTTGGCGATCGCCGCCATCGACTCCGCGGACAGCAAGCGCTGCAACGGGAGTCCGCCGCGACGGACCTCCTTGGCGATCGCGTCCTTGCCGGCCTCGAGGGCCTCCTCGCGGCGCTCCTTGGCGAACCATTGCCGGATCTTGGCCTTGGCCCGCGGCGACACCACGAACGTCTGCCAGTCCTTCGACGGCCCGGCGGTCGGCGCCTTGGAGGTGAACACCTCCACCACCTCACCGTTCTCGAGCTTGCGTTCGAGCGCGACCAGCCGGCCGTTGACGCGGGCGCCGATGCAACGGTGACCGACCTCGGTGTGGACGGCGTAGGCGAAGTCGACCGGCGTCGATCCGGCGGGCAGCGTGACCACGTCGCCCTTCGGAGTGAAGACGAAGATCTCGCGGACGGCGAGGTCGTAGCGCAGCGACTCCAGGAACTCGCCGGGGTCGGCGGCCTCACGCTGCCAGTCGAGCAGCTGCCGCATCCACGCCATGTCGTCGATCTCGGCGGTGTCGGACTTCTTGCCCGACTTGCGGTAGCCGCTCTCCTTGTACCGCCAGTGAGCGGCGATGCCGAACTCGGCGGTGCGGTGCATCTCGTGCGTGCGGATCTGAACCTCGAGCGGCTTGCCCTCGGGCCCGATCACGGTGGTGTGCAACGACTGGTAGACACCGAACCGCGGCTGCGCGATGTAGTCCTTGAAGCGTCCGGCCATCGGCTGCCACAGCGAGTGGACGACGCCGACGGCCGCGTAGCAGTCGCGGTCCTCCTCGCAGAGGATGCGCATGCCGACGAGGTCGTGGATGTCGTCGAAGTCGCGTCCCTTGACGATCATCTTCTGATAGATCGACCAGTAGTGCTTGGGCCGACCCTCGACGGTTGCCGAGATCCGCGCCGCGGACAGCGCGTTGTTGATGTCGGCCCGGACCCGGGCGAGGTAGGTGTCGCGCGACGGGGCGCGGTCGGCGACCAGGCGCACGATCTCCTCGTACCGCTTGGGGTGCAGGATCGCGAAGGAGAGGTCCTCGAGTTCCCACTTGACCGTCGCCATACCGAGTCGATGAGCAAGCGGCGCAATGACTTCCAGCGTCTCGCGGGCCTTGCGCGCCTGCTTCTCCGGCGGGAGGAAACGCATCGTCCGCATGTTGTGCAACCGGTCGGCGACCTTGATCACGAGCACCCGCGGGTCGCGGGCCATCGCGATGATCATCTTGCGGATCGTCTCGGCCTCGGCGGCGCTGCCCAGCGCGACCTTGTCGAGTTTGGTGACGCCGTCGACGAGGTGTGCCACCTCCTGACCGAAGTCGCGTTCGAGCGCTTGCAGTGAGTAGCCGGTGTCCTCGACCGTGTCGTGCAGCAGCGCGGCGATCAGGGTCGTGGTGTCCATGCCGAGGTCGGCGAGGATCGTCGCGACTGCCAGCGGATGGGTGATGTAGGGGTCACCGGACTTGCGCTTCTGCCCGCTGTGGCGCTCCTCGGCGACGTCGTAGGCCCGCTGCAGGAGCGCGACGTCGGCCTTCGGGTAGATCTCGCGGTGCAGGGTGACCAGCGGCTCGAGGACGGGGCGGACCTGGCTGCGCGTGGCGGTCATCCGCCGGGCGAGGCGGGCGCGCACGCGCCGTGAGGCGGACGGGGAGGTCGACGTCGCGGCGGGTGCACCCTGGACGACGGCGTCGCCGGTCGCGTCGGCAGGGGTCACGGAGTGCTGAGCCGTGCCGGATTCATCGGGCATTGCCGGTCCTCCTCCGCGTGTCGTGGTCTTTTCGAGTCTAGATCCCCGACGGTCAGTCGAGCGCCACCGAGTGGACGGGGACGTCCGGACCGAGTCCACGGGCGATCGTGTCCCGGCCGCCGAGGCCGACGAGCTCCATGATGACCGCGACCCCGACCACGCGCGCTCCGGTCCGGTTGAGCAGATCCGCCGCGGCGACCGCGGTACCGCCGGTGGCCAGGACGTCGTCGACGAGCAGTACACGCTGCCCGGTCAGGTCGAGGCCGTCCGCGGGGATCTCCAGCGTCGCCGAGCCGTACTCGAGGCTGTAGGTGACCGCGTGCACCGGCGGCGGCAGCTTGCCGCCCTTGCGCACCGCGAGGACCCCGACCTCGAGCTCACGGGCGACCGCACCGCCGAGGAGGAAGCCGCGGGCGTCGATGCCGGCGACGAGGTCGATCTCGGTACAGCCGTGCGTCAGCGCGGTGACGATCGCCGACAGCCCCACGGCATCGGCGAGCACCGGGGTCAGGTCCTTGAAGGCGATCCCGGGGCTCGGGAAGTCGTCGACGAGTCGGGTGTGCCGGGCGATCGCCGCCTGGGCACGTGTGACCGCTTCCGCGGTCCGTTCCGGTACCACGCCGGCCATCAGAACTCCCCTGCCATTTGTCTGCACTGTCACTTGCTGATCGTCCATCGATCCATGTTCCATCCGGTGCCGGCGCGACTGAGTCCCGCGGCGACACCACCCACCTGATCCTTCCACTGCCGGATGCGCGGCGAGGCGAACAGGGGTATCGACGGCATCGACGACCAGCTCGCGTTCTCGATCGACCGGGCCAGCCGCAGCCGGTCGGATTCGGACACGGTGACCGCGAACTGATCGATCCCGCGACTCACCTGTGGGTCCCGCGTCCCGGAGAGGTTCAGCGGGTCGCCGCCGCGCAACGAGTAGGCGTCCCGGCTCGGGTCGGCGGCGCCGGCCGCGGCGAAGGAGTCGCCGCTGGCCATGATGACCGCGTCGACGTCCTTGCCCAGCGAGCCGGGCTGGACGTCGGGTGTGGCGACATCCTCGACGACGAAGCCGGCATCCCGGCACGACGCCGCGATGGCCGCGACCATCTGCTGCCAGCGCAGGGTCGGCGCCACGTAACCGATGCGGACGCGCCGCGGCTGCAGACTCGCGGTGGTCGTGCTCCCGTCCCCTGCACCCTGACCGGTCGCGGCGCGCAGCAGGTTCCGGGCCCGCTCGAGGTCGGGAGTCTGGTAGGCGCGGCCGAACTCGGGGTTCATCGGACCGGCGAGGTTGTCGGCGGGTGCGAGGACGCGCAGATTCCAGACGGCGGCGCCACCGGAGAAATCGCGGGCGAGGTCGGCGCGCGGCACGCACGAGGCGAACGCCTGGCGCATCCGCACGTCCCCGAAGACGCCCTTGCCGGCGAGCACGATCTGTTCCACACCGATCGCCCGGGCGGGTGACGCCGGCCCGTCGGGCCCCGACGTCCCGGCGAGGTCGCCCTCTACGACGCCCGCGGTGACGTCGACGATGTCGAACTTGCCGTCGGGCAGGCGGCGCGTCGAATCGGTTCCGCGACCCCAGATCACGATGCGTGAGGTCTCCGGCCTGTCCCCCCACCACGATTCGTTGGCGACCAGGACCAGTCCGCCCGACCGCGAGTAGCGGTCGATGCGGTACGGCCCGGAGGACGGGAACCGGGCATGGTCTACCGGTCCGAAGGTGAGGTCGAAACCGGTGTTCCAGGCCGTCGCGATGCGGGCCAGCGCGCCGCGGTCCTTCGCGCGGATGGGGTCGACGACGTTGGCGAGCCCGGCTTCGCGGGCCACGATGTGCGCCGGCAGCAAGGTGCCCGCGCCGAACAACGACAGCCAGTTGCGGTACTCACGACCCGGCGCGAACGTGACCGTCGCCGACTTCTCGCCGGGCGAGCACTCCACCTTCTCGATGTCGCGGTACCCGGCGGTCGTCGCCGGCGTGAACCCCGGGAAACGTCCGCTCATCGCCGCCCACGCCAGCATCAGGTCGTCGCAGTCGAGTGCGACCTCGTCGGTGAAGGCCGCCTCGGGCGTGAACTCGTACCGCAGCGCCGGTGCGCGTCCCGGGATCCGGGTCACGGTGCCGACGTCGCGGTCCGGGATGACCTGCCCCTGGGGTCCGAGCAGGCTGAAACCCGGCAACAGACGGCTGGTGGCCATGAGCACACCGTCAGCGTTGCCGTCGACGGTGTTCGCGTTGTAGCTGGTCACGTGGGCGTCGACCACGTAGTCGATGGTCGGGGGCCCGTCGTCGCCGCAGGCCGTCAGGACGCCGGCGCCCGTGACGATCCCGACGAGCAGGCTCAGGACCCTGATGAACTCCCGGTGCCTGACGATCACGTGGGTGAGACTAACGGTTGCGACGGCGTTTGCCGGTCGGTACCCGTTCGGCGTCGTCCGTGTCGGCCGCGCCACGACGACGGCGCACCGGCCGGACGTCGGCGCTCGGAGCCACGCCCGACTCGATCCCGGCGCGACGGTTCAGCACCTTGGCGGTGTGCCGGGAGACGTCCTCGCGGCGTTCCTTCAGCGTCACCAGCAGCGGCGAGGCCAAGAAGATGGAGGAGTACGTGCCGACGACGACGCCGACGAGCTGGATCAGACCCAGGTCCTTCAGCGTGCCGACGCCGAGCAGCCAGACGGCCACGACCATCAGCGCGATGATCGGCAGGACCGAGATGATGGTCGTGTTGATCGATCGCATCAGCGTCTGGTTGACCGCCAGGTTCGCCTGCTCGCCATAGGTCCGACGAGTTGTCTGCAGTACCGAGCGGGTGTTCTCCTGCACCTTGTCGAACACCACGACCGTGTCGTAGAGCGAGAAGCCGAGGATGGTCAGCAGACCGATCACCGTGGCCGGGGTGACCTCCCAGCCGACCAGCGAGTAGACGCCCGCGGTGGCCACGATGTCGAAGACGAGGGATGCCATCGCCGCGATCGACATCTCCCGGTCGAACCGGACCGCGATGTAGACGAACACGATGACGAGGAACACCGCGAGCGCGATGACCATCTTCTCGGTGATCTCACGGCCCCAGGTGGAGCTCACGTCGGAGATGCTGACCTCCGAGGCGGTCAGTGCCGGACCGAATTCCGCAGTGAGAGCGCGGGTCACGGCCTCGGCCTGGGCCAGGTCGAGGGTCTCGGTGCGCACCTGCACGGTGGCGCTGTTGCCGGCACCGGCGGTCTGGACCGATTCGGGCTCCTCACCGAGTGCCTCGGTGACGACCTTCTCGACGGAGTCGGCGGTGATCTCCGACGAGGCGACCGGCACCGACATCTGGGTGCCGCCCTCGAAATCGATGCCGAAGGTGAAGCCCCGGATCGCGATCGACGCCAGGCAGATCAGCATGATCGCGGCGGTGACGATGTACCAGAACTTCCGCTTGCCGACGATCTCGAAGGCACCGGTACCGGTGTAGAGGCGGGCGAAGAAGCCGCGCTTGGTGTCGGAGACGAAGTCCGCGTCGGTACCGGTCGACGGTGACGGCGGCTCGACGACCGCGGTGTCGCCGGGCTCCCGCGAGTCCTTGTTCGGGTTGTCCGGACGGGTCATCGCACAGTCCCCTTCTCGCTGGTGGACGCGTCGGCACGGGCCGCTTCGGCGGCCTCGGCCTGGCGGCGGGCCGCGACCTTGCGCTCGCGGGCCACCTCGCTGACCGCGCCGAGGCCGTTGACGCTCGGCTTGGACAGGAACGACGACCGGCTCGCGTAGACGACCAGCGGGTGGGTCACCAGGAACACGACCATGACGTCGAGGATGGTGGTGAGTCCGAGGGTGAACGCGAAGCCGCGCACCTCACCGATGGCGAGGATGTAGATCACCGCGGCGGCGATGAAGCTCACCGCGTTACCGGACCAGATCGTGCGACGGGCACTCGCCCAACCGCGTGGCACGGCCGAGCGGAAACTTCGACCCTCACGCATCTCGTCCTTGATGCGTTCGAAGTAGACGACGAACGAGTCCGCGGTCATACCGATACCGATGATCAGACCGGCGATGCCCGCGAGGTCGAGGGTGAACCCGATCCAGCGTCCGAGCAGGACGATGATGCCGTAGACCATCGCGCCGGCGAGGACCAGCGACAGCGTCGTCAGGATGCCGAGCATCCGGTAGTACGCAAGCGCGTAGATCAGGACCGCGACGAGGCCGATCGCGCCGGCGAGGAGACCCGCCTTGAGCGACGAGAGACCCAGTGTGGCCGAGACGGTTTCGGCGTCGGAGGCGTTGAACGACAGCGGCAACGAGCCGTACTTCAGCACGTTCGCCAGCTCGTTGGACGACTTCTCGGTGAACGGGTCGGCGCTGCTGCCGCTGATGCGGGTCTGACCGCCCGGGATCGGCTCGTTGATGGCCGGCGCGGAGACGACGGCCGAGTCGAGGGTGAACGCGGTCTGCGTGCGGTTGGGCGCTTCCTGGGCGGTGTACTTGGGCCAGAAGTCCGCGGCCTTGCCCTTGAACTCGAGGGTGACGACCCATTCGCCGGTCTGCGGATCGGTGCCGGCGGACGCGTCCTTGATGTCGCGGCCGTCGATGATCTGCGGACCGAGGAGGTAGACCTCCTTGCCGTCGGTGGAACACGCCACCAGGTACTGGTCGGGCAGGTCGTTGCCGCGCAGTGGGTCGTTGGCGGTCGGCGAACAGTCCATCTTCGCCATCTGCTCCTGCAGCGGGACCAACTGCTCCTGCTTGGCGTCGCCCGGCGCCTGACGGATCTTGCGCTGCTCGGCGATCGCCGCCGCGGCCACCTCGGTGGGCATCCCGTCGGCCTGGTCCTCGTCCTGGTCCTCCGGCTTCGGCGGCTGCGGGGTCGCCGCCGTCGCGCCGACGACCGGCCGCACGTACAGACGCGCGGTCTGGCTCAGCGACTTGGCCTGTGCGCCGTCCTCACCGGGCACCGTGATCACGAGGTTGTTGCCGGTGACGACGACCTCGGATCCGGAGACACCGAGACCGTTCACACGCTGCTCGATGATCTGCTTGGCCTGATCGAGCTGCTGGCGGCTCGGTTCCTTGCCGTCCTCGGTGCGCGCGGTCAGCGTCACCCGGGTTCCGCCCTGCAGGTCGATGCCCAGTTTGGGCTCGAGCGTCTTGGGACCGGTGAAGTAGATCAACCCGTACACGACGGCGAGCAGAGCGAGGAAGGCCACGAGCGGACGCCACGGCGGGATCTCTCGACTCGGTCGCGACCGCTTGCCGGCGGACTTGGCCGCCTTCGCGGTCGAACGAGGACTTGTCACAGCTGTTCAGGTCTCCTTTGGGAACGTCAACCGGCCGAGGGCGCTCGGACCGCATGACCCACCGACTCCGAAAGGTCTGCGCGCACCGCACTGCTCAGCACAGCGGGGGCACGCAGACCTCGGCAAGACAGGATGCGCGGGAGGTGGGCGGGAGGCGCCACGCCGGTCGACGGCGCGGCGCTGCTCCGGGATTACTTGTCGGTGTCGCGCGCGTCGTCGGACGACGGCTTGTCGAGGCTTACCGAGTCCGAGTCGTCGGCGTAGTCGGTGTAGTCGGCCTCCGGCGCGGTGTGGCCCGGGTAGGTCGCGGCGGCCTCATCGGTGGGGATGACGCGCATGATCGCGAGACGGTTCCAGCGGGTGACCACACCGGTGGCGATCTCCACGTCGACGTAGTCGGACGACGCCGCGTCGATGACGGTGCCGAACAGACCCGAGGTCAGCTGGATGCGGGTACCCGTCGACACCGAGGCCTGCATGTCCTGCATCTCGGCCGCGCGCTTCTTCTGCTTCCGCATCGACAAGAACATGAAGCCGGCGAGGAGAGCCAGCAAGAGGGGGAAGAGCAGAGCGTCCATGGGTGAGAGTCAGTCCTTTGTGTTTCGGGTTGTACCGCGTGCACCACCACCCCGCGCCGATCGGCGAGAGGCATCGTGCGGCCACGCTGTGCTCCACACAGTGTGCCACGTCTATCTTTGTGAGCATCCCCGCAGGTGGTGCCCCGCGTCACACGGGGGTTCTCGCTACGGGTCGGGTCAGAGCTCGTCGAACAGGGACTCGCCCCCGATGTCGCGTGGGCGGGCACCGAAGGAGGCGTTCATCGCGCCGGCGGGCGGGGTCAGGCCCAGGTGATGCCACGCCGCTGCGGTGGCGACGCGTCCCCGTGGAGTGCGGGCGATCATCCCAGCCCGGACCAGGAACGGCTCGCAGACCTCTTCGACGGTCGCGGGCTCCTCGCCCACCGCCACCGCGAGCGTCGACACCCCGACCGGTCCCCCGCCGAACGCCCGGATCAGGGCGTCGAGGACGGCGCGGTCGAGCCGGTCGAAGCCGAGTTCGTCCACGTCGTAGACCTTGAGAGCGGCACGTGCGACGTCGACGGTGATCGAGCCGTCACCGCGGACCTCGGCGTAGTCGCGGACCCGGCGGAGCAGACGGTTGGCGATCCGGGGCGTGCCACGCGACCGCCGAGCGATCTCCTCGGAGGCGTCGAGCCGTAGTTCCATGCCGAGGATGCCCGCGGAACGGTTGAGCACCCGGACGAGCTCGGCCGGGTCGTAGAACTCCATGTGCGCGGTGAACCCGAAGCGGTCGCGCAGCGGGCCGGTCAGCGAACCCGAACGGGTGGTGGCGCCGACCAGGGTGAACGGGGCGACGTCGAGCGGAATGGACGTGGCACCCGGGCCTTTGCCGACGACGACGTCGACACGGAAGTCCTCCATCGCGAGGTACAGCATCTCCTCGGCGGGCCGGGCGATGCGGTGGATCTCGTCGATGAACAGGACGTCGCCCTCGACGAGGTTCGACAGCATGGCGGCGAGGTCACCGGCGCGTTCGAGCGCCGGACCCGAGGTCACTCGGATCGCCGCACCCATCTCCGAGGCGATGATCATGGCCAGCGAGGTCTTGCCGAGTCCCGGCGGGCCGGACAGCAGGATGTGATCGGGGGTCCCGCCGCGACCCTTGGCCCCATGGAGGACGAGTTCGAGCTGCTCGCAGACACGCGGCTGGCCGATGAAGTCGGCCAGCGAGCGTGGGCGCAGGCCGGCGTCGAGGTCGCCGTCGGACCGGACCGGTGTGGCGTTGACCTCGCGATCCTCGAGGTCGTCGGGATCGCCGGTCATCACGAGGCCTTGCCCAGCATCGCCAGCGACCGGCGGAGCACGGTCGAGGCGTCGGCGTCGGGATTCTCGGCAAGAACGGCGGTGACCGCCTTCTCGGCGGGGGCGGCGGTGAACCCGAGTCCGACGAGCGCCTCGGCGACCTGCTCGCGGATTCCGCCGGCGGGGACGCTGCCGGTGGCCGTGTCGGCCGTGGGACGGTCCACCTTGTCGCGGAGTTCGACGCAGAGCCGTTCGGCGACTCGTTTGCCGATGCCGGGCACCGACGTCAGTGCCTTGGTGTCGGAGTCGGCCAGTGCACGACGCAGCGCGTCGGGTTCGAGGACGGCG
Organism: Gordonia sp. GN26; assembly: GCF_054823965.1. Classification (NCBI taxonomy): domain Bacteria; kingdom Bacillati; phylum Actinomycetota; class Actinomycetes; order Mycobacteriales; family Gordoniaceae; genus Gordonia; species Gordonia sp. GN26. Next base: position 9,854 of record NZ_JSYC01000023.1, read on the forward strand.
AGGGTCGCCATCGCCAGCCGCGGGCCGACCCCGGTGACCGTCTGCAGCAGCGCGAACAGCGCGCGGGCATCGGGTTCGGTGAACCCGTACAGCGTCATCGAGTCCTCGCGGACGATCATCGACGTCAACAGCGTCGCCTCGTCGCCGCGACGCAGCCGGGACAGCGTGACCGGGGTCGCCAGAACCCGGTAACCGACTCCCGCACAGTCGATCACGGCGTGATCGAGGGCGATCTCGAGAACCGGACCGCGGACTGACGCGATCATGCGCGACTCCCCTCTCGTGCCTGGGCCAGCCGCTTTCGATGCTTCGCGGCGGCCGCGTCGGCCTGTTTCTGCGCGGCCGCCATGCGCTCCATCATGGGCCCGCGCCAGCAGTGACAGATGGCGATCGCCAGCGCGTCGGCGGCGTCGGCGGGCTTGGGCTTGGTCTGCATGCCGAGGATGCGGGTGACCATCGCGGTGACCTGCGCCTTGTCGGCCCGGCCGCTGCCGGTGACGGCGGCTTTGACCTCCGAGGGCGTGTGAAAACGCACCGGGACGTCGCGCTGGCTGGCGGCGAGCGCGATCACGCCACCGGCCTGCGCGGTGCCCATCGCGGTCGACACCTGATTCTGCGCGAAGACCCGCTCGATCGCGACCGCATCGGGCTGGTGGACGTCGAGCCAGTGACACGCCGAGGTGTAGACGGCCAGCAGACGCTCGGCCAGGTCCATGTCGCTCGGCGTGCGCACGACGTCCACGTCGAGTGCGGTCACCGACCTGCCGCGACCCGACTCCACCAGCGCGATACCGCACCGGGTGAGACCCGGATCGACGCCCATGACGCGCACTCGTACCCTCCCAGGCATCCGAACAATGTTACGAACAGTTGTTCGAGATCCTATCCGGGTGGGCGGACAACTCCGATGATCAACACGCCCTCGCGAGGGCGGTGACGATCAGTCGTTCTCGAGCTCGGCGAGGACCTCGTCGCTGATGTCGACGTTGCTGTAGACGTTCTGCACGTCGTCGGAGTCCTCGAGTGCGTCGATCAGCTTGAACACCTTGCGCGCACCCTCGGCGTCGACGGCGACCTCCACCGATGCGCGGAAGCTGGCCTCGGCGGAGTCGTAGTCGATACCGGCCTCCTGCAGGGCGGTGCGCACCGCGACCAGGTCCGTCGGCTCGCTGATGATCTCGAAGGTGTCGCCGAGGTCGGTGACCTCTTCGGCACCGGCGTCGAGCACGGCCATCAAGATGTCGTCCTCGGACTGGCCGTTCTTCTCGAGGGTGACGACGCCCTTGCGGGTGAACAGGTACGAGACCGAGCCCGGATCGGCCATGTTGCCGCCGTTACGGGTCATCGCGGTGCGGACCTCGCCGGCCGCACGGTTGCGGTTGTCGGTGAGGCACTCGATCAGGATCGCCACGCCGTTGGGGCCGTAGCCCTCGTACATGATGGTCTGCCAGTCGGCGCCGCCCGCCTCTTCACCACCGCCGCGCTTGCGGGCGCGTTCGATGTTGTCGTTGGGCACCGACGACTTCTTCGCCTTCTGGATGGCGTCGAAGAGGGTCGGGTTGCCGGCCGGGTCACCACCGCCGGTTCGTGCGGCCACCTCGATGTTCTTGATCAGCTTGGCGAACATCTTGCCGCGCTTGGCGTCGATGACCGCCTTCTTGTGCTTGGTGGTGGCCCATTTGGAATGGCCGCTCATGTGGTCGCATCCTTTCCCGGTGCCGGTGCGCGGCGGGTGGATGCCCGCGGCACGCATGCCGGGCCCGTGGCCCCGCATCCGGCGATCCTCAAGCCTGCCGACTGCTGCCGCAGGCGCTTGCACTGTCGCTGGTTCGGCACGATCTTACCGACGCACCATCTCCACGAAGTATTCATGTACGCGTCGGTCGCCGGTGACCTCCGGATGGAACGACGTCGCGAGCACATTTCCCTGGCGGACCGCGACGATCCGCCCCTCGGCCGGCCCCTCCGGGACCCGGGCGAGAACCTCGACATCCGGTGAGATCGATTCCACCCAGGGTGCCCGGATGAAGACCGCCCGCATCGGCTGTGAACCGGCCCGATCGGTGATGCCGGCGAAGTCGAGATCGGTCTCGAAACTCTCCACCTGACGGCCGAAGGCGTTGCGCCGCACCGTGATGTCGAGTGCGTCGAGGTGGCGGGCGTCGGGGCGGGTGTCGAGGATCGTGGAGGCGAGCATGATCATGCCCGCGCAGGACCCGTAGGCGGGCAGCCCGTCGGAGAGCCGCTCGACGAGCGGGTCGAACAGGTCGAAGATGCCGAGCAGCTTGCTCATCGTCGTCGACTCCCCGCCGGGGATGACGATGCCGTCGATCTCGTCGAGCTCGGACTGCCTGCGGATGGGCAGCGCGTCGGCCCCACTGGCCTCGAGGGCGTGGATGTGTTCGCGCACGTCACCCTGAAGTGCGAGAACCCCGATCCGCGGTCGCGATCCGGCGCTCACCGATCGGTCCGGGCGTGCTGGTCCTCGGGCATCTGGCGTCCGGTGCGGGCGAGTCCCTCCTGCGTGACCGCCGCGACCATGCGTCCCTGCCGGTCGAAGATGCGGCCTTGAGTCAGGGCACGACCCCCGTCCGCGGACGGCGACGTCTGGTCGTAGAGCAGCCAGTCGTCGGCGCGGAACGGGCGCATGAACCACATCGCATGGTCGAGGGAGGCGACCTGGGGATTGGACTCGGGGTGCGGCACGCGCGACGACCCGAGCAGCGTCATGTCGCTCATGTAGGCGAGTGTCCCCACGTGGAACACCGTGTCGTCGGGCAACGGGTGCCGGTACCGGAACCAGACCCGTTGCTGCGCAGCGAGATACGGGGAGGTGACCATCTTCTCCGGCGGCACGATGCGGAGGTCGAAGTTACGCCATTCCTTGAACACCGCGCGCTCTTCCTCGCCGAGCTCGTCGAGGCGATCGGTGAGTTCCTCGGGTTCGGGCACCGGCGGCATGCGGTCCTGGTGCTCATAGCCCTGGTCGGTCCGGACGTGGAACGACGCCGACATCGTGAAGATCGCCTCGCCGTGCTGGATGCCGGTGACCCGCCGGGTGACGAACGACCGCCCGTCGCGGATCCGGTCGACGAGGAACACCGCCGGGATGTCGGGATCGCCGGGTCGCAGGAAGTATCCGTGCAGCGAGTGGACGTAATGGTCCGCGTCGACCGTCCGCGTCGCCGACATCAGCGCCTGGCCGGCGACCTGTCCGCCGAAGGTGCGCTGGAGGTGGCTGGGGAAAGCACCACCCCGGTAGATGTCGGTCTCGATCTGCTCGACCTGGAGTATGTCCTCGATGGCTGCCACGCGGTCCAGTATCCCGCACGTGGCAACCGTTCCGGACGTCAGCCTCTACAGCTCGTCGAGCGTCATGATCCCGTCCTGGATGGCGCGGGCCACCAGCGAGGCCTTGGTGGGAGCCGGGCGACCGATCTCGGCGTACTTGGCGCGGATGCGGGTCAGGTGCGTGTTGACCGTACCGAGGGAGATGTAGAGCTCCTGGGCGACGGCGGGCTTGGAGTCGACGAGCATCCAGGTACGCAGCACCTCGACCTCGCGGGAGGTGAGATTCGGCTTCGCGCGACCCGTGGACACCTCGGCGGTCACCGCGGTCTCGGGCGCCGGCATGGGCGAATTGGCGCGGTGCAGGTGCGGGTGCCCGGCGCGGTGGCCGAGACCGGGCTGGTTCTGGCGGGAGACCTGTCCGGGGAGCGGCATCCGGCGGGCTGCGAGACGGGCCAGCGCCTCCTGACGGCGGGCCTGCGCCTCGGCATCGCGTCGAGCGTTGATCTGGCGCAGGTGCTGGGGGGCCTGGTGGGCGATCGCAGTCATGTGTGCTTCCTCTTCACTCATCGAACCGGGTGGTCGGTGCCGGGTCTCTTCCGGCGATGAGATGAAGATTATGGGCGTTCCGCGCCCCGGTCGATGGGGAGAACTCCCCACCGCATGGGGAGAACTACCCATGCCGTAACCGCAGGTCAGAGGATCGGTTCAGCCGGCGGCGTTCCGCGCGGCCTCCGCGTCGATGAGCGGGAGATCCTCACGGGTCACGATGCGCGAGGACACCGCGTACTCGACGAGCTTGGTACGGCGGTTGCTGGCGAGTTTGCCGCCACCGCCCCGCATCCCGCTGACGCCGAGCTGATCGAGCTTGTCGCAGACGTTGTCGAGCTTGCGGTTGAACTTGGTCAGCGGCCAGCCGAGGCGTCGGGCGGCCTGAGCCGACGACGGGATCGACGAGGCGCCGGTCCCCTCACGGCGGAGGATCTCCTCCGCGAGCACGACGATCAGGAGCTTCTGGCTCTCGGTGAGGGTCGGCACGCCCTGGGTCGTGTGACCGCCGCTGAACTCGGGTCGGGTCACCGACTTCACCTGCGGCGCACGGGCGAACACGCTCAGCTCGTAGGTGGTGGGACCGGCGGTGAACACGATGGTGGTCTCGCCGAACACCAGCGGCATGCGTGCGCCCGGGCCGAGGGTGGCCGAGAAGCCGACGTCGCCGGCCGACACGCTCGCGGACAGGTGGGTGCCGAGGTTGGTCAGCCACCACAGGCCGTTCTCGTTGTGCACCACCAGGAATCGGCGGTGGAGATAAGGGTTGTCGTCGATCGACAGATCGGCCTCGCGACCGATGAAGAAGCGCCGGCCGGCGTCGAGAGCGGTGCGTTCGCCGCAGTATTCGACATACGTTGCTGCGTCGTCGAGTCCGGTGTCGGCGGCGCCGGCGGGGTCGTGGACCGAGGGATCGTGACCTGTGTTCATCAGATCACCTCGATCAGTTGGGGTCGGAGACCGTCGCCTCGTCGGTGGACTCCCCCTCGGCGGCGCCGTCGAGAGCAGGCATCGTCAGGGTCGGAACCGACTCGTGCACGGTCACCACGATGACGGTGACGTTGTCGTGGGCGCCGAGTGCGAGCGCCGCGTCGACGAGACGTTCGGCCGCCTCTTCGGAGCTCGACGCGTTGGCGAGGATGTCGCCGATCTCCTCGTCGGGCAACTCACCGGTGAGCCCGTCGGTACAGAGGAGCAGGACATCGCCCGGGAAGGCCGGGGTGTTGAAGAAGTCCGGGACGGGATCGACCATCCCGGCACCGAGGGCACGGGTGATGACGTTGCGCCGCGGGTCGGTTCGCGCCTGTTCGGGCGTCAGGAAGCCCGCGTCGATGAATTCCTGGACCTGCGAGTGATCGGTGGTCAGCTGCTGCAGCGAACCGTTCTGGTACCGGTAGGTGCGCGAGTCGCCGATGTTGAGGACCAGCCAGTGCGGGCACTGCTCGTGGGTGACCAGGACGGCCCCGGTGGCGGTGGTTCCCGCCCGGCGGTCGGTCTCGGTATCGATCTGGCCGATGCGGCGCTGCGCCGCGACCAGCAGGTCGTCGAGCTGCACCTTGGTGGCGTTCAGTTCGCCGGCGCTCGTCGCCTCGGAGAGGGTGAGCAGTGCGGCCTCGCTGGCGAGTTCGCCGCTGTCGTGCCCGCCCATGCCGTCGGCGATGAGGTACATGCCGGGCAGCGCAAGTGCGGCATCCTCGTTGGTCTCGCGGACCCGGCCGACGTTGCACGCCGCCGACCACTCGAGCCGCAATTCACCCACGATGTGTGTGCCCGAGACCGAGGCATCCCGAACGATGGTCGCCGCATCCATGATCAGCAGATCCTACCGCCGGAACACCCCCGGCTCGCTACGCATGTCGACTGTTCGGTCTCGGCGTGTTGAACGGGGGGCGTTCCGGCGGCGTGGGTCACCAGCCGCGCTCAGCCAGGCGGTGCGGCTGCGGGATGTCGTCG
>NZ_JSYC01000140.1:0-4714 GCF_054823965.1 Gordonia sp. GN26
TTCGCGCAGCAGCGGATGTGGTTCATCAACAAGTTCAACCCGTCGAGCGGGATGTACAACGTCCCGCTGATCCTACGGGTCGACGGTGGACTCGACGTGGCGGCATTGCGGACGGCGATCGGCGATGTGGTGGCGAGGCACGAGTCACTCCGCACGACCTTCCCGGACGTCGACGGTGAGCCCTTCCAGCTGGTGCACGACGTCTCGGAGATCGCCGAGCGGTTGGACTGGCGAGAGGTGCACTCTGCCTCCGACATCGAGGACGCCGTCGCAGCCGGTTTCCGACTCGGCCTCGAATGGCCGGTGCGGGCGCGTGTCTGGAAGACCGCCACGGACGAGCACGTGGTCGCGGTGATCATGCATCACATCGCCTCCGACCGGGAGTCGTTCGCACCACTCGTCTCCGACCTGGTCACTGCATATTCGGCCCGCTCGAACGGTCGAACCCCGGCCTTCGCGCCACTGGATGTGCAGTACGCCGACTTCGCGCTGTGGCAGCGCGACGTCCTGGGATCGCCGGAAGATCCGGACTCGGTGGTCGGTCGCCAGTTGGCCTACTGGGCGCGGCAGTTGGCCGGGGTGCCGGATGTCCTGGAGCTGCCGGCCGATCGTCCCCGCCCGACGGTGGCCTCCCACCGGGGCGCGGTGGTCTCGGTGCCGCTGCCCGCAGAGGTCAGTCTGGGCATCGAGGAACTCGCGCGCCGACGCGGCGTGACGCCCTTCATGGTTGTGCATGCGGCCCTGGCGGTGGTGCTGGCGCGGTTGTCGGCGACCGACGACATCGCGGTCGCCACCCCGATAGCAGGGCGGGGACAGCAGGCTCTCGAACCGGTGATCGGCATGTTCGTCAACACACTCGTGCTGCGGACGAAGGTCACGTCGCGGGGGCGTTTCGCCGATCTGCTCGACCAGGTTCGTTCGGTCGACCTGGAGGCGTTCGAACACGCGGATGTACCTTTCGAATCCGTCGTCGAGCGACTTCAGCCCGTGCGCTCGCAGGCGTTCGCGCCCCTGGCGCAGGTCGTGCTCTCGGTGATCGACCGGTCGGTCGACCTAGGAGCCGGCGTCGTCGACGCGGTCGCGAACGATCTGGCGTTCACGCCGCTCGAGCCGCCGGTCGTCCCGGCGCAGAACGATCTGTCCATATCGGTGGGCACCAATCGGGCAGGCGACGGCGAGGTCCGCGTGACCTACGCGACCGATCTCTTCGACGAACAGTCGGTGAGCCGGTTCGGCGAGAGGTTCGTCAGAGTTCTCGCAGAGGTCACGACGAATCCCGAGATGACGATCGGGGGTACTCGACTGCTCACCGACAGTGAACGGAATCAGATACTGGAGTGGTCCCGAGGCCGTCGGAGCGTGATCGGGTCTCCGACGCTCGTGCATCTGACGAGCCCTGCATGAGCCCGGTGGTCAACTGATGAGTAAGCGTACTGACAGTGAGGAATCGCGAAAGGTGTCGAAGGTGACCGATCCGGGCAACAGGTCAAGCCGTCCGGCAATCGTCCACGGCAATCGCGAGGTCAGTCGCCGCGAGTTCGAATCGCGAGTGGCGACGTTGGCACGTGAGCTCATCGCGCTCGGTGTCCGTTCGGAGGTCGCCGTCGGGATCCAGATGGAGCGCTCGATCGAGCAGGTCATCGCGATCCATGCAGTGATCACTGCCGGTGGCCACTTCGTTCCGCTGGATGCGCAACTCCCTGTTGACCGTTCCCGGTACATGGTGGCCACGGCAGGGGTCCGGTTGGTCGTCGTGACGGGCAGCGGCCAAGCCGAGGCGATGGAACGGTTCGGCGACCTCGCCGATGTCCACGTCTTCGACGGGACGGGTCCCGCCGGCGACGAATCACCGATCACCGACGCCGATCGTGCCGTGCCGGTGAGGCCGGACAACGCTGCTTTCACCTTGTTCACGTCCGGCTCGACAGGCCGCCCCAAAGCAGTGGTCATCACGCACGAGGGCGTCGCCAATCGACTCGAGGCGGATGCCGAACAGTACGACCTGTGTGACGAGGACGTCTTTCTGTACAAGGCGCCGATCAATTTCGACGTAGCGGTTCGCGAGGTGTTCCTGCCGGTGACGGTCGGGGCGACCATGGTGATCGCTGAACACGGCAGGCACGGCGATCCCGCCCACCTGGCGGATCTGATCCGTCGTCACGGCGTCACGATCGTGCACTTCGTGCCGGCCATGCTCGCCGCGTTCACAGAGGTCCTCGGGGCTCGAGTCGGGGAGTTGTGCTCTCTGCGGCTGGTCATGACCGGAGGCGAAGCCCTCACGCCACCGGTCGCGCGAGACCTGATTGCGTACCTACCGCAGACGCGGGTCCAGAATCAGTACGGTCCGGCCGAGGCATCCATCGTCGCCACCGTCCACCGAGTGACGCCGGACAGCCGGACGGTGCCGATCGGAACCCCCACGAGGTGGGTCGAAGCCTACGTTCTCGACGACTCGCTGGACATCGCTCCGGCAGGCGTGCCGGGCGAGCTGTATCTGGGTGGAAAACAGCTCGCCCGCGGATATGCCGGCCGAGCCGACCTGACAGCGGAGCGCTTCGTTGCCGATCCGTTCGGGGAGCCGGGAGCCCGCCTCTACCGGACCGGGGACCGGGCGCGCTGGAACACCGAGGGCCAGCTGGAATACCTCGGACGCAACGACTTCCAGGTCAAGCTACGCGGACAGCGCCTCGAACTCGGGGAGGTCGAAGCGGCGCTCGCCGCGGCTCCCGGTGTCTTGCACGCGGCCGCGACAGTGGTGGACGCACCCGGCGGGCAGCAACTGGTCGGCTATCTGGCCCCGGCCGACGTCGACGTGGACGCCGTGGCGGCCAGTGTGACCGCACGCCTACCGGAGTACATGCGGCCGACCACCTGGGTGCGCTTGGAATCCATGCCTCTGAACACATCTGGCAAGGTGGACCGCAGTTCGTTGCCGGCGCCGGAATTCGGTGCCGTCGAGTTCGTGGCTCCGGAAACATCTGAGGAAGCGGCCGTCGCCGCACTTTTCGCCGACCTGCTCGGGCTCGAGCAGGTGAGTGTCACCGAATCTTTCTTCGATCTCGGCGGAAGCTCCCTCTCGGCTGCCCGTATCGCGGCACGCGTCTCGGATGAACTGGGCTTCGAGGTGACGGTCCGGGACGTGTTCGACGCCCCGAGCGTGCGGGAGTTGTTGGGCGCCACCAGTAGCCGCGGTGCCGCGCTGCCGCCGATCACCGCGGTGGACCCGCGTCCGGATCGTATTCCGTTGTCGTTTGCGCAGCAGCGGATGTGGTTCATCAACAAGCTCGAACCTTCGAGCGGGATGTACAACATCCCGGCGGTGTTGCGGGTCCGTGGTGAGCTGGACCTGCTGGCTCTGCGTTCCGCAGTGGGTGATGTGTTGACGCGTCACGAATCGTTGCGGACGACGTTCCCGGATGTCGAAGGGGAGCCGTTTCAGTCGGTGCACGAGGTTTCCGAGATCGCCGAACGGCTGGATTGGCGGGAGGTGGACTCGGCCGGCGACATCGAGGCTGTCGTCGCAAGTGGATTCGCGCTGGAGCGCGAATGGCCTGTGCGCGTACGTGTCTGGAAGTCCGCACCAGGGGAGCATGTGGTCGCGGTGGTGATGCACCACATCGCCTCAGACGGAGAGTCCCTCGCACCTCTGGTGTCGGATCTCGTCGCTGCGTACCTTGCGCGGTCAGGCGGAGAGTCGCCGGTGTTCGCGCCTCTCGAGGTGCAATACGCCGACTTCGCGTTGTGGCAGCGTGCGGTGCTGGGTTCGCCAGACGATGCCGAGTCGGTGGTCGGTCGGCAGCTGGCGTACTGGACCGAGCGGCTCGCGGGTCTGCCGGACGTGCTGGAATTGCCGACGGATCGACCCCGACCGCCGGTGGCATCCGGTCACGGAGTCCGACGGCCTTTCCAGGTCCCGCCCCAGGTCACCTCGCGCGTCCGGCAGGTTGCTGATGCCCACGGGGTCACCCCGTTCATGGTGCTGCACTCGGCTCTCGCCGTGACCCTGTCCCGGCTCAGTGGTACCGACGACATAGCCATCAGTACGCCCATCGCGGGGCGCGGACGCGAGGTGCTCGACCCGCTGGTCGGCATGTTCGTCAACACCCTTGTGCTGCGGACAACGGTCGACCCCGGTGGCTCGTTCACCCAGTTGCTCGACCACGTCCACGTCGTCGATGTGGATGCGTTCGCCCACGCGGATGTGCCGTTCGAGTCGGTAGTCGATGCAGTCGCCCCCGTGCGCAGTGAGGCATTCGCACCGCTCGCGCAGGTGATGCTCGTCGCCACGCCCCGCTCCGCTGGGGTGCCGCGTTCGATCGAACTCGGGGAACTCGAATTCGCCCCCGTGGTCACCGAGGAAGTACCCGCGCAACGTGATCTCACTGTGAACATCGAGATCTCCCAGACCGGCTCGTGGACGGGTTCGGTGGTCGCGGCCGCAGATCTGTTCGATCCGTCGACGGTGGATGCCTTCGCGACTCGAATGGTGTCGGTTCTTGATGAACTGACGGCGGCGCCGACATCGCCGGTGGGAGACGTCGCGCTGATGTCGGACGATGAGGCGTCGGCTGTCGCGTCCCTGGAGTCTGGTTCGCCGACGATCGATTCGGCGGCGTTTGCCGGACTTGGCTCGTTGGCGGACGGGTTGTCGCGTGCGGTGGTGGCGTATCCCGAGCGTGATGCGTTGGTGTTCGGGGATCGGAGTGTGTCGTTC